>DATAIN010000570.1:0-2305 GCA_036262635.1 Gemmatimonadaceae bacterium
CCGTCAGAATCAGGAAATGCGGGTCGCTCACCAGGGCGTGTGACTCGGCGACGACACGCCAGACGTGCATGACGACGAGCAGCGCGAAGACGATTCCGGTGGTGATGATGTAGGCTCGCATCGCATTCCTCCGCGCCGGGGCGCGTGCTGAGAGTGAGCTAACTGCGTCCGTCGAGCGCCTTCACCTCCTCCGCCGCCGCGAGCACGTGGCCGATGTCGCGCGAGAGTGCGCGCGCTTCCTGGGTGATGCTCGTCAGCCCCTCGAGCGACGCCTTGAGCCCCGAGGCGCGGACGTGCACGAGGTCGAGGCGAAGGTTCTTGAGCAGGAGGCCCGCGTGCTCGAACTGCTGCTCGAGCCGCTCGCGCGACGCCTGGAAGCCCGCGAGCTGATCGCGCTGGCGGCGAAGCAGCGCGAGGCGGCGGTCGCGCGAGTCGTCGCCCGCGCCGGGGGTGCGCTGCTCGACGGCGCGGATCTGGTCGTCGACACGCGTCAGGCGATCGGCGCCGATCTCCTCGCGGAGCTGGCGCAGCGCGCCGGCGATCGCGGTCATGCGCGCCATGAGGCCGTCCGCGGTTGCGGCGATGTCGTCGGGCAGCAGCTGGCGCTCGCTCTTCGCGAGCCCGGCGAGCAGGGCGTCGATCGCCGCGCGGTCGGTCGACGCCTCGCGAAGCGTGGCGGCGTAATCGTCGTCGGCGCCGCCGATCGCGGCGGGTTTCGCGACGCCATCGGGGAGCGCTGGCGCCACGACGTCCCGACCGAAGACCTCGCGCATGCGGACGCCGTCTGCCCAGAGGTTGCCGATTGCCTTGAACACCCCCACGCCCATGCCGAGGATGGGGAAGATCGCCCAGAAGGTGTCTGGCGACGTCGCGATGTTGATGCCGGCGAGAAGGAGGCTCGTGCCGACATAACCGGCGAGCTGGCGGCGGAAGCGCTTCACTTTCTCCTCACGCGGCAACGCATCGATCTCCGCCTGACGTGCGCGATGCTTTGCCGCGCGGCGGGCCGCGCGCGACTCGTGGAACGACATCTCGCGCCCGATCTCCTCGCGCACGACGTCCACGCCTCGCGGCTTCGCGCGAACGGACTGCGTCGGCGGCGGCGCCGGGACGGCGCCCGTCTCGAGCGCGGCGAGCAGCGCGGCGCCATCGGGATACCGGTCCTCGGGCGCCTTCGCGAGCAGCTTCATCACGATCGCCGCGAGCGATGCCGGAACGTCCTTGCGCTTCGTGCGAACGTCGACCGGCACTTCGGACAGATGCTTCACGAGCATGGCCGGCGTCGTCGCCGCCGAGAACGGCAGGGAGCCGGTGAGCATCTGGTAGGCGACGACGCCTAACGAGTAGAGGTCGGAGCGTCCGTCCACGTCGCGCTCGCCGGCGCACTGCTCGGGCGACATGTACGCCGGCGTGCCGATCGCGATGCCGGTCGCGGTGAGCCTGACGCCGTCACCGGTCGCGGCGCGCGCGATCCCGAAGTCGGTCACCGTGACGCGGCCGCTCGAGCGGTCGATCATGACGTTGTCCGGCTTGATGTCGCGGTGCACCACTCCCCGCGCATGCGCGAGTGCGAGCGCGTCGGCGACCTCGCGCACGATCCGCTGCACCTCGGCGACGGGGAGCGCGCCGCGCTGCATCAGCCGCTCGGCGAGCGTCTCGCCGTCCACGAAGCCCATCACGAAGTAGACGAGACCTTCGCGCTCGTCCACCGAGTAAATGGGGACGATGTGCGGATGGCTCAGCCCCGCCGCGGTCTCGGCCTCGCGCAGGAAGCGCGTGCGGATGTCGTGACGGAAGGCGAGCTCCGGCGGCAGGAGCTTGATCGCGACCTCGCGCTTGAGCCGCAGGTCGCGCGCGCGGTAGACGATCCCCATCCCACCGCGCCCGAGCTCGCGCTCGACGGTGTACTGCGCGCCGAGGACGGAACGAATGCGTTGCTGGAGCTCGGCGTCGTCCGCCGAGGATCCCGCCGGGCGCTCAGCGTCCATCGACTGCGCGTTCCATCGCGATCTCGGTCTTCAGGCTCTCCTCGTCGCGGAAGATCGTTGCCAGTGCGAGCAGCTTCCCCTTCGACTCGAAGCGGACGGCGACGTCGCGGTTCTCCGCCGAGCCGTCCACGCGCAGCGCATCCCACGCTTCGGCGTGTCCGACGTAGTTGATGCTCACGTCGTAGTGCGCGCTCCAGAAGAATGGCACGTAATCGAAGCGCTCGCGAGCGCCGAGCATGTTGCGGGCGGCGGTCTGACCCATGCGCTGGGCGACGACCCAGTGCTCGACGCGGATGCGTTCACGGGTGTGCGGGTCG
>DATAIN010000571.1:0-8711 GCA_036262635.1 Gemmatimonadaceae bacterium
AATCTCGCCCCATCCGTCATCGCGAGACCACGACGACTCCCCAGGGGCGCTGGCCGACCGGGATCGTCGCGACGACACGGAGGCTCTTCGTGTCGACGACGCTGATGTCGTTCGAGAGGCCGTTCGCGCTCAGCAGATACGCACCGCCCGGCGTCAGCGCGATCCCCCACGGCCGCCGGCCGACCTCGACACGCCCCACCACCGCCAGCCTCGTCGCGTCGACGACGCTGATCGCGTGCGTCGCGCCGTTCGCGACGTAGACGCGACGTCCGTCCGGTGCGACGACGACGCCGACCGGCTTCCCCCGCCGACCCTCGAGATCGACCGTGCCCGCGACGGCCCGCGTGCGCGTGTCGAGCGCGGTCAGCGTGCCGCCGATCTCCGCGGTCACGTACGCCCGTCTCGAGTCGGGCGCGAACGCGACGGCGCGGGGACGCATGTCCACGAGCGCGTTGCCGACGACCTCGCCGGTGTGCGCATCGATCATCGACACGCTGTTGCTCGTCTCGGCGGTGACGTAGGCCCACCGCCCATCGGGACTCGTCGCGACTCCCTCCGGCTCGATGCCGACGACCGCCGTATTGAGCTGTCGCCGCGTGCGCAGGTCGAGCATCGTCGCTGTCCCCGCGTCCTCGTTCGCGGCGTAGAGCCGGCGCCCGTCGGGAGAGAGCGCGAGCTGCTCGGGATCGCTTCCCGCGCGATAGCGCGCGGCGATTCGGCGTATCCGGGTGTCGATGGCGACGATCGCGTCGCGGCTCGACTCCTCGGTGGGTTCCGGATCACTCACGGCCACGTAGACGGTTCGCCCGTCCGGCGAGCGCTGGATCCCACGGGGGCGCGCGTCGAGCGCGATCGTCGCGACGACCCGCCGCGTCGCGAGGTCCACCACCGAGACGTCGTTCGACCCTTCGTTCGTGACGTAGGCGACGCCGCCGAGTGGGGCTTGTGCGGCTACCGTGGAAGCGCCGAGCAGGAGCGGCAGCAGGAGAGGCGAGTGCTTCATGGCGCGTGGGTGGCGGGCGGGATTTCTCGAATCGTCGTTGCGCCCGCGGCGGTGCTTTCGACGTAGAGCGGTTGCACGAGTCGGCGCGAGCGCGGGTCGAAGCGCAGCGGCATTCCCTTGTGCGCGTCGAACGCGGCATTCGAGTCGGCCAGCACCGCGCGCGGCGAGGCTCCCCGCGCGCGCGCGCGCAGGCACGCCTCGGCGGCGATCTTCACCGCCGCCCAGGCCGCCCATGCATCGGAATCCATCTCCGCCGAGAAGCGCCGGCGAAAGCGGTCGTTCAGCTGATCGGCGCCGAACCGCTCGAGCGAGAGGTGCCAGAGCAGCACCCGCGCCGCCGAATCCCCTCGGACCGTGGAAAGCGCGGCGATGGAGTCGCCTGGGGCGGGATGGATCCTCAGCTCGGTCGCCGCCGGCTCCGCCGTCCCGCGACAGCCGGCGTCGATGATCGTCGCGTCCGTCCCGAGCAGCGCAGCGTGCACCCGCGCGCAGCGCCGCTCGTCGCCGGCGATGATCCACACCGGGATGCGTCGGGCGCCGGCACTGTCCCTCGCCAGACCGTCAGCATCGAGGAATCGCATCGCGACGCCGAACAACCGCGCGGTTCGGCTCGCCTCTTCAGTGCCTAACGTCAACCCCCGATCGATGGCGGGCGCACGCGCGTCGGCGCTGTCGGCACGCACGACGGCGACGACGACGGTGTCTTGCTGCGCGTGCGCGGACGCGGCGCAGAGAAGCGCGCAGCAACCGACGACCATTTGCACGGGCCGGTACGAAATCGTACAGCGTGAAGCAGGCGTCATACCGAGGCGGTTCTCGACGTTGGCGCGCCGATTGCGAACGAGCGTGAACGACTCCCCGTGAACGGAGATGCGAGCGACATTCGCAACATACTGCGCCGCGGCGAGTGCCATCATGCTCTCCGCGTGCATGAAGGAAGGGAGCGACCGCAGGCCCGTGTCCGAGGCCCGGGATCCCGCCTTCACCCCGGCGCCCGGCGCGCCGGCGATCGCGCCCTCCGCGACGGCGAACGAAGATGGCCAGTGGACGATGCCGGCGAAGGACTTCGCCAGCTCCCGCTACAGCGGCCTCGCCGAGATCACACCGGACAACGTCAGGAACCTGAAGGTCGCGTTCACGTTCTCGACCTCGGTGCTCCGCGGCCACGAAGCGGCGCCGCTCGTCGTCGGCAGCACGATGTACGTGGTGACGCCCTTCCCCAACATCCTCTACGCGCTCGACCTGAAGAACAGCGGCGCGGTGAAGTGGCAGTACGAGCCCAAGCCGGAAGCCGCGGCGCAGGGCGTCGCCTGCTGCGACGTCGTGAATCGCGGCGCCGCGTACGCCGACGGGAAGGTCGTCTTCAACACGCTCGACAACCATACCGTCGCCGTCGACACGACGGGCAAGCTCGCGTGGGACACGAAGCTGGGCGACATCAACCTCGGCGAGACGATGACGATGGCGCCCCTCGTCGCGAAGGGGAAAGTCTTCGTCGGCAACAGCGGCGGCGAGATGGGTGTCCGCGGCTGGCTCACGGCGCTCGATCTCGGCAGTGGGAAGATCGCGTGGCGCGCCTTCTCGACGGGACCCGACAACGAAGTCCTGATCGGCAGCCGCTTCAACCCGCACTACGCCTCCGACAAGGGCAAGGACCTCGGCGTCAGCACGTGGCCGGGGGACGCGTGGAGGATCGGCGGCGGCACGGTGTGGGGATGGATCTCGTACGATCCGGCGCTCGACCTCCTCTACTATGGAACGGGCAATCCCGGGCCGTGGAATCCGCACCAGCGGCCCGGTGACAACAAGTGGACGAGCGGCATCTTCGCCCGCGACCCCGACGACGGTCAGGCGGTCTGGTACTACCAGTGGAACCCGCACGACGTCCACGATTACGATGGCATCAACGAGCAGATCCTGCTCGACATCGATACCGGAGCCGGCACTCGCAACGTCCTCGTGCGGGCGGAGCGCAACGGCTACATGTACGTGCTCGACCGGCGCACCGGCGAGATCCTGTCCGCGACTCCTTACGGATACATCACGTCGTCGAAGGGCGTGGACCTGAAGAGCGGACGGCTCGTCGTCGCGGACGACAAGATCCCGCAGATGGCGAAGGTCGTCGAGAACATCTGCCCGGCCGCGCCGGGGATGAAGGACTGGCAGCCGACGTCCTACTCGCCGAAGACCGGCTTCCTCTACGTCCCGCACCAGAACCTCTGCATGGACTGGGAGGCGCTCGAGGCCAACTACATCGCGGGCACGCCGTACGTCGGCGCGAACGTGAAGATGTACGCCGGACCGGGAGGTCATCGTGGCGTGGTGTCGGCCTGGGACGTCGCGAACCGCCGCGAGGTCTGGCGGGTCACGGAGAAGTTCCCGGTGTGGAGCGGAACGGTCGTGACCGCCGGCGGTGTCGTCTTCTACGGAACGATGGATGGCTGGTTCAAGGCGGTGAACGCGCGGACCGGCGACGTGCTGTGGCAGTTCAAGACCGGCTCGGGAATCATCGGGCAGCCGATCACCTATCGTGGCCCCGACGGGAAGCAGTACGTGGCGATACTCGCCGGCGTCGGTGGATGGCCGGGCGCGGTCGTGGCGGGCGACCTCGATACGCGCGACTCCACCATCGCGCTCGGAATGGCGAACGCGATGAAGGACCTGCCGCAGCACACCACGAAGGGCGGGATCCTGCATGTCTTCTCGCTCTGATCGCCGCCGCATGGCGTTGCCCGCGCGCCTCGAGCGGGCGGTGCTGCTGGTGCCCCTGCTCGCCCTCGCGGCGGCGGCGGGGGCAGGGCGCCGCCCGCCGGAGCGCGCCGCCGCCGCTCCGGTGCTCCGCGTCTGCTCGGATCCGAACAATCTTCCGTTCTCGAACGCTCGCGGTGAAGGATTCGAGAACAAGCTGGCGTCGCTCGTAGGTTCCGAGCTCGGCGCCCGCGTCGAGTACGTGTGGTGGGCGCAGCGACGCGGCTTCATCCGCAACACGCTGCGCGCGCACGAATGCGACGTCGTGATGGGCGTGCCGACGAGCTTCGAGCTCGCGCTGCCGACACGCCCGTATTACCGCTCGACCTACGCCTTTCTCTACCGCGAGGGAAGCCGGTTCGCGGTTCGCTCGCTCGACGACCCGCGCCTCAAGCGCGCGCGGATCGGCGTGCAGATGATCGGTGACGACTACGCCAACACCCCGCCGGCGCACGCGCTCGCGAACCGCGGCATCGTCGGCAACGTGCGCGGCTTCCTCGTCTACGGCGACTATCGACAGCACGACCCGCAGTCGCCGATCGTGGACGCCGTCGCGCGCGGCGACGTGGACGTCGCGATCGCATGGGGGCCGACTGCGGGCTACTACGCGCGCCGCGAACCGACCGCGATCGCCGTCGTCCCGGTGTCGCCGCAGATCGACCTGCCGTATCTCCCCTTCGTCTTCGACATCTCGATGGGCGTGCGTCGCGAGGACACCGCGCTTCGCGACCGGCTCGACGAGATCCTCGACCGCCGGCGCGCGAGCGTCGACAGCATTCTCCAGGCGTACGGCGTCCCACGCGCCGATCGCCAGAGCTCCTGAGAGGCACGCATGCCAATGCGCGACTGGACGCCCGGCATCGTCGCACTGATCGCGATCACGACGCTGACCGGCTGCGAGCGCGAGGAGCGGCGCTTCCGCGAGGTCCCGCCCGCCGGGACCGCGACCAGCGACGTCGTCATGAGCAGCCTGCAGCCCGGCCCGTCGCTCGTGAGCGTGGCGCACGAGCATCCCTACGAGCGCAACGCGTGGGCGGTCTCGCAGGGCAAGCGCCTCTACGTGCAGATGAACTGCGCCGGCTGCCACGGCATGGGAGGGGGCGGTGGCATGGGCCCGCCGCTGATGGACGACGAATGGATCTATGGCGCCGATCCGGCCAACATCTTCTCGACGATCGTCGAGGGGCGGCCTAACGGCATGCCCTCTTTCCGCGGGCGGCTGTCGAACGACCAGGTGTGGCAGATCGTGTCGTACGTCAGAGCGCTGAGCGGACAGCTCCGGAAGGACGTCCGCACAAGCCGCGACGATCACAGCTCCGACTATCCCGACGAGCAGAATCGCAACCGCCAGAGCCCGCGCCAGAGCTTCCGGCCGCGCGGCTCGGAGTTCCCGTGATGCTCCAGGCGCCGCGCTACGCCCAGCAGTCGATGATCGATCCCGCGGGCCCCAAGGCCGCGGCCGTCTACGACTTCTGGTTGTTCCTCATCGTGACGTCGGCGGTCGTCTTCGTCGTGGTCGTTGGTGCGCTGCTCTTCGGCGCCCTGAAGCGGCGGCCGCGGGCGCCGGAGCGCGCGGTGCCGGTGGACGCCGAGCATCGCGTCGCGCGGATCGTCGGGGGTGCTGTCGCGGCGACGGCGCTCATCCTCGCCGTCTTCCTCACGCTCAACTGGAAGCTCGAGCGCGCGATCGCGGCGCCGAAGCAGGGCAACGTCCTCACCGTGGACGTGATCGGCCATCAGTGGTGGTGGGAGATCCAGTACCCGGATTCCCTCAACGTCAGCAACTGGATCTCGACGGCGAACGAGGTGCACATCCCGGTGAACCGCCCGGTGCGCCTGCGCATGACGTCGCGCGACGTCATCCACAGCTTCTGGGTGCCGAACCTCTCCGGAAAGAAGGACCTCGTCCCCGGGCGGGTGACCGAGACCTGGTTCCAGGCTGACACACCCGGGGTCTATCGCGGCCAGTGCGCCGAGTTCTGCGGGCACCAGCACGCGAACATGGCGCTGCTCGTGATCGCGCATCGGCCCGACGAGTTCCGCGAGTGGGTCGCCGCCGCGCGAGCGCCTGCCTCGGAGCCCTACGATTCGCTGCGACAGGCTGGGAAGCAGGTCTTCCTCGCCGGGAGCTGCAGCCTCTGTCACTCTGTGAGTGGCACACCCGCATATGGACGGGTCGGACCCGACCTGACACACGTCGGGTCGCGACGGACAATCGCCGCCGGGACGCTGCCCAACACGCGCGGCCACATGGCCGGCTGGATCCTCGATCCCCAGCGGATCAAGCCCGGGGCCTACATGCCGCCGAACGGCCTCGAGCCGTCGCAGCTGAATGCGCTGCTCGCCTACCTCGAGGGGCTCAAGTGAGCGCCCCGACGCGGAACCTTCCCGTCCCTCTGGACGATAGCGCCGCGCTGACGGAGCTCGAGCGCATCTGGGCGCCGCGCCGTGGCTTCCGGGGCTGGCTCACCAGCGTGGACCACAAGTCGATCGCGAAGCGGTACATCGTCACGGCGCTGATCATGTTCCTGCTCGCCGGCCTCGAGGCGGCGGCGATGCGCGCGCAGCTCTCGCGTCCCGAGAACACGCTCGTCGGCCCGGACATGTACAACCAGCTGTTCTCGATGCACGGCACGACGATGATGTTCCTCTTCGCCGTGCCGATCATGATCGCGGTCGGGCTCTATCTCGTGCCGCTGATGGTCGGCACGCGGAACGTCGCCTTCCCGCGCCTGAACGCGTGCGGGTACTGGGTCTATCTCATCGGCGCGATCCTGCTGTATGCCGGCTTCGCGGTGAACAGCGGGCCGGAAGCCGGATGGTTCGCCTACGTCCCGCTGTCGGGCCCGCAGTACTCGGCGGGGAAGCGCACCGACATCTGGGCGCAGATGATCACCTTCACCGAGATCGCGGGGCTCATCGCGGCGACGCAGCTCATCGTCACGATCCTCAAGCAGCGCGCGCCGGGGATGTCGCTCAACCGCGTGCCGATCTTCGTCTGGGGAATGCTCGTCACCGCGTTCATGGTGATCTTCGCCATGCCCTCCGTGGCGGTCGGGAGCCAGTACCTCGCGATGGACCGGCTCATCTCGACGCACTTCTTCAATCCGGCGGAAGGGGGCGACGCGCTGCTCTGGCAGCACATGTTCTGGTTCTTCGGGCACCCCGAGGTCTACATCATGTTCATCCCGGGGACGGCGATCGTCTCGGCGCTGCTCCCCGCGTTCACCAGGCGCTCGGTCTTCGGGTACCACGCCGTCGTGCTGTCGATGATCGCGACGGGCTTCATCGGCTTCGGGCTCTGGGTGCATCACATGTTCGCGGCGCCGGTGCCGCAGCTCGGCCAGAGCCTCTTCACGGCGGCGAGCACGATGATCGCCATCCCGAACGGCATCCAGATCTTCTGCTGGATCGCGACGATCTGGACGGGGCGCCCGATCTTCCGCACGCCGCTGCTCTTCGCCATCGGCGGGATCGTCATCTTCATCGCCGGGGGACTCACCGGCGTGATGATAGCGTCGATCCCCTTCGACCTGCAGGTGCACGACACCTACTTCATCGTCGCGCACTTCCACTACATCATCCTCGGCGGCGTCGTCCTCCCGCTGTTCGCGGGCATCTACTACTGGTTCCCGAAAGTCACCGGCCGCCTGCTCAGCGAGACGCTGGGAAAGCTGCACTTCTGGCTCATGTTCGTCGGCGTGAACGTCACCTTCTTCCCCATGCACCAGCTCGGGATGGAAGGAATGCCGCGCCGCGTCTACACCTACCTCGAGGGAACCGGATGGGGCGATCTCAACCTCGTCGCCACGATCGGCGCGGTGACGATCTTCGCGAGCGTCATGACCTTCCTCGCCAATGTCGTTTCCGCCTACGTGCGCGGTGAGCGCGCTCCGGACAATCCGTGGGACGCGCCGACGCTCGAGTGGGCCACGACGTCTCCACCCGCTGCGTTCAATTTCCGGAACATTCCGGTCGTCGAGAGCGGGGCGCCGTTGTGGGATCATCCGGCCGAGCTGCCGGTGGTCACAGGGCTGCGCACGGACCGGCGTGAGGTGCTGCTGACGACGGCGCTCGACGCGGTGCCCGACGCGCGTCATGCGCACCCGGGCGACAGCATATGGCCCTTCATGCTCGCGGTGGCGATCGGAATCTTCTTCATCACGCTCATCTTCACGCCGTGGGGGTTCGTCATCGGCACGGTGCTCTCGATGATCGCCTTCGGGATCTGGGCATGGCCGCGAGGCCATCACGACGCCGAGCTGCTGGAGCTCCCTCGAGATGCGGCGGCGGCGGGCGCCACCGATCGCGCGAGAAGTGAGGTGCTCCGATGAGGAGCGAGCGCGCGGTGGCGAACGTGTCCGAGCTGCCGACTGTCGTCTTCGGCAGCCGCGGCCTCGTGTGGTGGGGAACAGTCTCGTTCATGGTGATCGAAGGGTTCACCATGGCGCTCACGGCGATGACGTACCTCTACCTGCGCAAGAACTTCGACTCCTGGCCGCCACACCGCACGCCGCGCCCCTCGCTGCTCGTCCCGACGATCAACATGGCGATCATGCTCGCCAGCCTGCCACTCGCGTGGTGGACCAAGCAGGCCGCCGAGCGCATCGACCTCGCGAAGGTTCGCATCGGGCTGCTGGCGTCTACCCTGGTCTCGGTGGTGGTCCTCGGCCTGCGCATCGCGGAGTTCTGGTCGCTCGAGACGCAGTGGAACAGCGATGCGTATGGCTCGATCATCTGGGTCATCCTTGGCTTCCATGCCACGATACTGCTCGTGGACGTCTTCGAGACCGCCGGCTTCACGGCCATCATGTACTCGCCGAACCGCGAGCCGAAGCACTGGCCGGAGGTCGCCGACAACGCCGGCTACTGGTTCTTCGCGGTGCTCTCCTGGGTGCCGCTCTATCTGCTCGTATTCATCGGACCCCGCGTGATGTGAAGCCCATGGCGACCGAACCCC
>DATAIN010000572.1:0-2955 GCA_036262635.1 Gemmatimonadaceae bacterium
AACACCTAGGGTACCATGCCGACCGGCGCAGAGTCGAGGAGCACGGCGCGCGCGATATCCGAGGCGGGCTCACGTACCAGTCCTGTGCCGCTCGTTCCGGGACTCGGTGCAGGGATGGTTGGTAGTGTGGGGCTGGGGAGACAGTGAGGTGGGGAGACGGTGAGGGTTCGGCGCGAGGGTGAGCCTCCATTGCGCACGAGCCGGAACTGATTGGGGGCATGCGGGGCGAGACGATCTCTCCACGCGTGCCCCCAAAAAACCGGCTCGTGGCGCACCGAATTCAGGCGTATCGAGTAGTCCTCACGCCCTCCCCACCTCACTGCCTCCCAACACCCTGGGTACCACGCCAACCGGCGCAGAGTGAACGAGCACGGCGCGCGATGCGCCGGCGCCGAGGAGCTCACCTCACCACCGCCTCCACGATCCGCCTCCTCATCTCCTCGTCGGGCAACGCCCCCTCTCCCGCGCCCATGTTGTCCCTCAGGTGCTCCACGTCGCTCGTCGCCGGGATCGCGCAGGTGACCGCGGGGTGCGAGACGATGAACTTGAGGAGGAGCTGCGACCAGCTCGTGCACCCGATCTCGGCCGCGAAGGGAGGGAGGGGCGCCCGGGCGAGGCGGCGCAGCAGGCCTCCCTCCGCGAAGGGACGGTTGACGATCACCGCGACCCCGCGATCGCGCGCGACGGGAAGCACACGCTTCTCCGCTTCCCGCTCCGCCGCCGAATAGTTGATCTGCACGAAGTCGATGCTCGCGTGCGACTGGAGCAGCTTCGCGACCTTCTCGTGGGCGCTCGTCGTGTAGTGCGTGATCCCGACGTAGCGGACACGCCCCGCCGACTTCCACTCGGCGAGCGTTCGCAGATGCGTCGCGACGTCGACGAGGTTGTGCACCTGCATCAGGTCCACCCGCTCGGCGCGCAGCTTCCGCATCGAGTCCTCCATCTCGGCGACGCCCTTCGTCTTCCCCGTCGTCCAGACCTTCGTCGCGAGGAAGACCTGATCGCCCACGCCTGCCGCGGCGACGAGATCACCGACGACCGTTTCGGCGGAGCCGTACATCGGTGACGAGTCGACGACCTTTCCGCCGAGCCGCACGAACTCGGCGAGGACCTCGGCGAGGCTTTCCCGCGCCGGCTCGTCGCGGCCGACGTCGAAGGTTCGCCAGGTACCGAGCCCGATGACGGGAAGCTGCTCGCCGGTGGAGGGAATTGAACGACTGAGCATGGGTTGGCGGACGTCAAAGTTCAGGCCAGTGGGGGGGTGATGCGGGTGCAGTCGAACCAGCGATGCGGGGTGTCCGCCTGCGGCGGGATACTGCGATGCGGGATACGGGATGCGAGAAACTACGTGATCGGACGAAGGGCCGGCGCGCGGCGCCGAAGGCGCCGCAGTCGGCCCTTTCCGATTGATGCGCTTTCTCGCATCCGAGCATCCCGTATCGCCGTCTCGCGGCCACGCGCTACGCGCGTGCCGCCCCCCGCATCGCTGGTTCGACGGCACCCGCATCGCCGTTTCCCCGTCCGCCGCATCGCAGGTAAGTTGCACCCGATGATACGCCGCCTGTCGCGCAATCTGACGTTCCAGGTCCTCACCGCGGTCGCCCTCGGCGTCCTGCTCGGCGCGCTCTTCCCAGATGCGGGGAAGGCGATGAAGCCCCTCGGCGACACCTTCGTGAACCTGGTGAAGATGATCATCGCCCCGATCATCTTCCTCACGATCGTGCTCGGCATCGCGAACATGCACGACATGAAGAAGGTGGGACGCGTCGGGGGAAAGGCGTTCCTCTACTTCGAGGTCGTGACGACGGTCGCGCTGGCGATCGGGCTGATCGTGGTCAACGTGACGAAGCCGGGGGCGGGGATCGATGTCTCGCTCCTCGCAAAGGGGGACGTCTCGCAGTACACCTCGGCCGGGAAGGAGCTGCGCTTCGTCGATTTCCTGATGCACATCGTCCCGACGAGCGTCGTCGGCGCGTTCGCGAACGGCGACATCCTGCAGATCGTCTTCTTCTCGCTGCTCTTCGGGCTCGCGCTGTCGCGGCTGGGCGAGCATGGCCGCGGGCTGACCGTCGGCCTCGAGAAGCTCGCCGAGGTGTTCTTCCGGATCACGGCGATGGTCATGCGCGTCGCGCCGATCGGTGCGTTCGGCGCGATGGCGTTCACCGTCGGCAACTTCGGCCTGCGCGCGCTGAAGCCGCTCGCGCATCTGATGACCGGCGTGTACCTGACGATGGCGCTGTTCATCTTCGTCGTCCTCAACGCGATCGCCTGGTTCAACGGCTTCAGCCTCTGGCGGCTGCTCCGCTACATCCGCGCGGAGATCCTGGTCGTGCTGGGCACCTCGAGCTCGGAGGCGGCGCTGCCGAGCATGCTGGCGCGGATGGAGAATTACGGGTGCGACCGGAGCGTGGTCGGCCTCGTGATCCCGGCGGGCTATTCCTTCAACCTCGCCGGGACGTCGATCTACCTGTCGATGGCGACGATCTTCATCGCGCAGGCGTTCGGGATCCAGCTCACGTTAGGCCAGCAGCTCTCGACGCTCGCGGTGCTGATGGTGACGTCGAAGGGGGCGGCCGGCGTGACGGGCTCGGGATTCATCGTCCTCGCGAGCACCCTCTCCGCGCTGCGGATCGTCCCGGTCGAGGGAATCGCGCTCGTGCTCGGCGTCGACCGCTTCATGAGCGAGGCGCGCGCGATCACGAACCTCATCGGCAACGCCGTCGCGACGGTCGTGATCGCGAAGAGCGAGGGCGGCTTCGACGCGGAGAAGAACGCGATCGCGCTCGATGGGGAGCGGGTCGAGGCGGTCGCCCCGGGGGGAGTGGTCATTCCGGGGTGAGGTCTCCCCTGCTCGGCGGTGCATGACACGGAGGCCCGGAGGACGAGGATACCTCCGGCAGGGGACACCTCCGTCTTTCTCTGCGCCTCCCTGTTCATTCGACTTTTGAAGAGTGC
>DATAIN010000573.1:0-4556 GCA_036262635.1 Gemmatimonadaceae bacterium
AACCCTCCGACGGCGGAACCGGGCGACATCCTGCTTCCTGCCCGCCACTCCGGCGGCGCCTCGGCGATCGACAGCCCCCTCACCGCGGAGGTGGACGAACCCGAGCGCGTCTTCCACTTCCGGCTCGGCGGAAGGGCCGAGTCGCGCGCGGTGGAGATCGCGTCCGGCCTCCTCGTCGACGTCGAGCCCTCCGGCGCGGTCGCCGGCATCTGGCTCCTCAACGTTCCCCCGTTTCCACTCGACCAGTGATCACCACCATCGTCCTCGTGAGCGTCGAGCCCAGGCTCATCCCGCAGGCGGCCATGAAGCTCGCCGGCTGCGACGGAGTCTCCGAGGTGTACTCGGTCTCGGGCGAATGGGATCTCGTCGCGATCGTGCGCGTGCCGGAGTACGAGCAGATCGCGCGCGTCGTGACCGAGGTCTTTCCGACGATCCCCGGGCTGCGGAAGACGACCACGCTGACCGCGTTCCGGGCCTACTCGAAGAAGGACCTGGAGCAGGCGTGGGACATCGGGCTGGAGTGAGCGCGGCGCGCGGCTAGCGCGCCGCCGTTCCCGCGACGACCGCGCGCACGCGGTCGGTCACTCCGTCCTCCCAGAGGCGCGTCGTCGCGAAGGCGATCCGGCCCGGCGCGACCTCGACCCTGCCTAACGGCACGAGCCGCGCGGCCTCGCCCGGACGCGGCGCGTACTCGATGGTCAGGTCGTGCGTCCCGGCGGGGAGGGAGAGTCGCATCACCGACAGCTCGCCGGGGAGCAGCCGCCACTGCCGGATGTCGGCGCGCTCGGTGGCGATGGCGAGGGCATCGGTCGCCCAGCGCGTGACGGTGCCGGCGATCTCGCCCTTCCTGTCCTCCGCCTTGCTCACCGCCGCCCTGGCGAGGGCGAGCTTCGCGCCGGCGCGGATCACGCCGCGCGCGAACGCGGCGGGGCGCGAGCGCCGGAAGTCGTTGGCGACCGCGTCGCAGAGGTCCGCGTTCACCGCGAACGGCTGCCGGATCGTCGCGTCGACGAGGAGCGATCCGCGCCACGCGGGGTGGTAGGGGCGCTGCAGGCTCGTCCACGCCACCGGAAGCAGGTACGCCACCGAGACGCGATCGTCGTCCATCCGCAGCTCGCGATCGTCGTCATCGTCGCGCCAGGTCACGTGGTCCTGCCGGAGCGCGATCCAGGCGAGGGCACGCGCGCTGATGGCGGTCACGGCGGCGAGCGTCTCCTCCGGCTTGCCACCGAACTTGTCGAACTCCTCCTCCGTCACCGGCACGAGCATCAGGCGCGGGACACGATGCGCGACGTAGCCGTGCTCGACGACGACGATCAATTCACCCGTTGGGACTGCCGGCGCGGGCGCGGTCGTCGCGCGAGTCCCCGCGCGCGGCCGCGGCCGCCGCTTCGCCGCGGCGGGGAAGGGGAGAGCGGAATCTCCCACCAGTGCGCGCGCCACGCGATACGACACCTCCGCATCGGCCTTCTCGCCCGCCGCTTCGAAGCTCGCGCCGGCGAGATAGTTGAGCAGGGCCCGCGTGCGGATGTCGACGCTGTCCTTCCGCGAATCGAAGCTCTCGAGCAGCGCGCTGATGCGCCGCGCCTCGACCGCCGCGCCCTCGGCGTCGCCGCGGCGCAGGAAGTCGAGCATCCCGTAGTAGTTCATCATGAGCCGCTCGGTCTGCGAGGGCTCGTAGGGAAGGACACCGTCGTTGGTGATCGTCGCGAGGAGGTTCCGCGAGACGCTCTTCGTGAAGCGCTCGTCGGCGAGAATCGCGGCGCGGTCGAGGGTGACGCCGCTCGTGTCGAAGCGGCCCGCGTAATAGAGCGCCGACGCGCGATAGAGCGACGCGAGCAGCTCGTCTTCCGGCGCGAATCGTCCCTTGCCCGAGACGAGCGCCACCGCCTCGTCGAAGCGCGCCGCCGCGAAGGAGCGCCGGAGCGCGTAGTCCTCCTGCGTCAGCCCGGCGCGCAGCACGTCGGGCGGCAGCGGAGGCAGGCCGGGATGACGGAAGCAGCCCCCGAGGGCCAGCAGCAGGACGGCCGCGGGGCCGGAGCGCCGGAGACGCCCCCCCACCGCGGCCGTGAACCGCCTGCACGTCCCGGACATCGTCCCGCCCGGCGAGCGCTAGTGCTTCTCGAGAACGATGATCCGTTCCTTCGCGTGCGCGATCGCCTCCGCCTGCTTCGCGTAGGCGTCGCCCACCGCCTGGATGCGCTCGAGCTCCATCTGATGGAGGAAGCGCTGGTAGCGCACGATCGCCTCGATCGGGCGGAGCTGCTTGTCGAGCAGCGTCGCGATCTTGTACTCGATCGATGCATCCTTCGGCGCGAGCACGCTGGCGCGGTCATAGTGGGCCAGCGCGACGTCGAGCTGTCCCGCGGCGACGGCGGCATCGCCTTCACGGACGAGCGCGTCCGCGGTCGCCTTCGCGCGCGCATCCGCGGTCGCGTCCGACGCCTTGGCGATCGTCCGCACGCCGTTAGGCTCGGCGTAGGCGATCGACGCGACCTCGCCGCGCTGGATCTGCACCAGCGCCACCGGGGCGACCATGTCGCGCGGCGTCTGCTCCATCCGCGCCGAGGTGTAGATCGCCGCGTCGGCGGCACGGCGGATCGACCACGCGGCGGGGGTCGTCCGCGTGGCCGCCATGAGCTGCGTCTCGTTCATGCCGAGGGTGACCTCGCCGCGCGTCACCGCCGCGCAGACGTCGGGCGCGCATCCGGTCATCGCCGCGGCCATGATCGAGTCGCGCGAGTACGCGGCGCTCGCCTGGTCCGCGGCCACGCGGTCACGCGCCTGCGCCACCGCCGCGCTGGCGTCGGGCACGCGCTCGCCGTTGCGGAGCACCGTCACCGGCTCGGGATTCACGTGCTGCTGCGTGCACGCCGCCGCGACAGCGGCCAGCGCCAGCACGCGCGTCATCGTCCGTGGAAGCATGATCTCACCTCGCTGGTCAGAGCCCGACGCGCTTGCGCAGGATGTACTTCTTGATCTTGTGCTGGCCCATCCAGACCTTCGCGTTCGACTCGAGGTCCACCAGCGTCGCGTCGACCTGATAGAAGACGACCTTCTCCTTTCCCTCCGAGTCCTCGATTGCCTGGATCTCGCCCTGGAGCATGTACTTCGCGCCGGTCTCGTTGGCGAGCCGCGTGCGCGTCGCCGCGTTGGCGTTCTGCTGCTGATCCGCGCGCTCGGCGCGAAGCTGGTCGCGCTCGGCGCCGCTCGCCACGACCTGCACGGCACCGGAGCTCGTGAAGGCGCGCTCGAGATCGTTCACGAAGGTCCCGACCGCGATGTGCTCGTAGGTCTTGTTCGAGAAGTCGCCGACGATGACCGTCGGCGCCGATCCGCCGTGCGAGTCGCTGAACCGCTTCACCCAGGCGCCATCGAGGCTCTGCTTGATCAGCTCATTCGCGACGAGCCGCGAGTCGGTGTCGTTCCAGCGCCCCGAGATGTCGGTGACCGCCGCCGGATCGACGCGGCTGACCTGAGTCGGGGAGCAGGCACCGCCCAACGCGACGAGCGCGACGAGCGCAGAGCGCCGCGTCGCGCGGAGGAGAGGGAGATGAACCATCGGTGAACTCCGGAAGTGGGATGTTCGGGCCCGCGTGCCGCGCCCGGTCAGCGCGACCCCGCGTCGAGGCACCAGTTGCTCCGGCCGCGAAAGAGCTCGCTCCACGCGCCGTTCTTGTACTCCAGGAAGATCAGAAAAGTGTCACCCCCGAACCGCCAGCTGTCGAGGGCGATCTCGCTCGTCCCATCCCCCGCGACGTCGAGATGGTCCACGAACCGCTCGAAGTCCCCCGTCGCCGCATCGCCGTCGAGAACGTGCGTGTAGGTCGGCTTGTAGTCCCCGCCGTCCCCCGTCCGGTCCGCGATCACGAACAGGTGCACGGTGCGCTCGTGCGCCGAGCTCTGTTCGTCGGCACGCGGATCGAGCATCGATGCGATGATCGTCGGCGACGAGGAGACACCCGTCTTCACCGCGACGGCGTGCAGGTCGAGTCCGGCGAGCGCGGCCTCGCTGATCCCCGCGCCGCGCGCGACACGCGTCGCCACGTCACGCCCGATACGATCAACCTCGCTCTGCGCCATCTGCGTCACCTCGGCATCGCGCAGCGCCCGCGTGCTGGCGAACAGCGACACCGTGTAGCCGGCTCGGCTCCGCGCCTCGAGCGTCATCGCCGCCTGCGGAATCATCAGCTCGCAGTTGGGCAGGGTATAGAGGGGATCCTTCCCCTCGACCCACATCCCCTGGCGGACCTTCGCGTGCCCGACGGCGCGCCCGTCGTCGTAGACGGTGTACTCCGCGCCCGCCTTTCCATAGATCGCGTCGAACTGCTTCCATCCGGACTCGCCGAGCTCGATCTGCTCGAGCTTTCCGTTGCGAAGCACGCCGACCGGGATCATGCGCGGATCGTCACGCTCCCCGTAGACCTGGAAGAGGATGTCGGGGCGCGACGACAGGTCGAGCCGGTCCGCGGGCGGACCCTGTTGGTCGCTCGCGCCGCGCGAGTCCTCGCCGCCACCAGTGGCGAGCTGCCGCGCCTTGTCGCACCCGAGCGCCA
>DATAIN010000574.1:0-1657 GCA_036262635.1 Gemmatimonadaceae bacterium
CGAACGTCGTCGCGCTTCGGATGCTCCTGCTTCATAACGGCGCGCCCACCGCGACCCACTGGTCCTCGAGCTTCATCATCAGGCGGCGACGCGCGAGCCCGTCGAGCACCATCTCCACCTCGTCCACCGCGAGCCCGACCACGGAGGCGACGTCCTGCGCGCTGCCCCCGCCGACGTCGATCGTCGCCGCCCACGCGCGGCGCTCTGCCTCGGAAACGGTGCCGACGAGCGTCGGCACTCCGTCCTCCTGCTGGAGCACGAGCGCGAGGCGATGGCGCTCGAGCACATGCTCCAGCGCATCGAGGTGCGTCTCGCTCATCCCGCGGAAGAGGAAGTACGCGTCGCGCGGCGGACAATCGTCGCAGTAGGGGAGCAGGAGCTTCGCCACGACCTCGTCGGCGCACGAGTAGTCGAGCAGGCCGACGTTGCTGAAGTCGATAACCGTCACCGTGCGCCCGCCCAGCTCGGCGAGCTGCGTCTCGATCGCCGTGCGCACGGCCGCGCCCGTGGGACGCGTGACGAGATTGGAGTACAGGTCGCACACCGTGCGACGCAGGACGGTGCTGAGGTCGATGTGGTTGATCATCGGCCGGCCCCGGCTCCCGTGCGCTCGGGAATCGTGATCTGCATCTGCGCACCCCCGAATGGTGCGAGCCCCTCGCGCAGCGCGACGTCGTCGTCCCAGGTCGGAACGATGGCGATGCGCGCCGTGCCGCTGCGAACGGACAGCTTGCCGTCCCAGCGCCCGACATAGCGTCGCACGCCGGCGAGTCCCTGTCCACGCCCCGGATCGCGGAAGCGGCTGACGCCGCGCACGACGGCCTCCTCGAGCGCCATCGCGTCGTCCCAGCGGTCGCTCCGCGTCCGTCCCGGCGCGCTTTCGAGCGACTGCCGGAAGCCGACGCCCGCGTCGCACACGGCGATCACCACGACGCGGCGCCCGAGACGCTTCGTCCACTTGTACGTCTGCACCGCGACCCAGCCGCCGCGCCCCGCGTGCTCGACGATGTTCTGGCACGCCTCGGAGAGCGTCATCGCGAACCCCATCGTCGCCTTCGCGTCGAGGTTCAGCTCGCGGGTGAGGATGTGCTGCGCCTTCTGCTGGATGCGGCCGACCACTTCGTGGACGTCGTCGCTCTTCGCGATCGGCGTGATCTCGAGGAGGACGTCGGACTCGCCGGCGGGCTTCTGCCGCGGCGCGGTGCCGACGATGTCGAACAATTCGACCGCGTGACGGAAGAACCCGGCGCGATTCCAGTAGGAGATCGTCTCCTCCGCCTCCGGTGGCGCGAACGCCGCGCGCTCGGCGCGCGTCTGCGCGAGCGTCAGGAGCGCGGTGAGGCCGAAGGGCGACGCCCAGCGCGCGTGACGCGCGTCGACGAGAATCTTCTCGTCGGCAGGAAGGGGGGCGATCTGCTCCAGCACCTGCTCGAATGTGACGTCGTCGAGAGACGGGGGGACGTTGATGACGGTTGTCACGTAGGGGAGAGCTCTCCTCGCAGATAGCTGGCGAGGCCGGAAGCCCCGCGATGCTCGAAGTTGCGCGCGGCCGCTTTCTGCGCGGCCGCGATGGCGACCGTCAACATATCACCGGCGAGCAGTCGGGAGAAATAGGTCGCGCCCCAGACATCGCCGCATCCGGTCGGGTCTCCTTTTT
>DATAIN010000575.1:0-3146 GCA_036262635.1 Gemmatimonadaceae bacterium
ATTCATCGAGTCGCCAGCGTACGAGCTCCGTCGCGGGATAGACGACGTCGATCCGTCGCCGCGCGATCGTCGCGGTGACGGCGTCGTGGAAGCCGGGGTTCTCCGGGCGCGGGGCGAGCGACCACTCGATCCCGCGGCCGCGATGCGCGCCACGTCCTCCGGTCGCGGCGAGCACCGTCACCTCGCACCCCGCGTCGCGCAGTCCCGACGCGGCGAGCGCGCCGCTCATGAACCCTTCGTCGAGCACGAGCACGCGCGGGCGCGCGGAAGCGGAGCACGGCGTCGGGGTTGCGGGGCTCGCCGGGTGCGTCCATGATTGCCGTGCCGTCACACCCATCACCCACCTCCCGCATGCGCCTTCGTCGCCGTCGCACCCTCGTCGTCGTCGCGATCGCGACGCTCGCCACGGGGGCCTGCATCCTCTCCTCGACGACACGACCCTTCGCCGGCGACACGAACTCCGCCCCGGGCACCGTCGTCAGCACTCCGGTGCGCGCCCACCTGCTCGACGGCTCGGTCGTGGTGTTCCCGCAGGGCGTCACCTTCGGCACCGATCGCGCCATCTTCGGCGTCGGCCAGCGCTTCAACGCCACGCTCCGCGACACCGCGATGGTGCGACGCGTGCCGCTCGACAGCGTGCTCGGGTTCGAGGTCTACGACCGACGGGTCAATCCGGCGCGCACACTGCTCTACAGCACCGTGACCACCGCCGCGAGCGTGGTCGGCGCCGCCGCGCTGCTCGTCGTCATCTTCGGCTCGTGCCCGACGATCTACGCCGACAGCGCGGGTGTCGAGACACTCCAGGCGGAGTCGTTCTCCTATAGTATCGCGCCCCTTCTCGCCAAGCGAGATCTCGACCGCCTCACGGCGCAGGCCGACGCGAACGGCGTCGTCCGGCTCGTCGTGAAGAACGAGGCGCTCGAGACGCACTACCTCGATCAACTCGAGCTCGTGGAGGTGCGTCACGGCGCGAACGAGATCGCGCTCCCCGCGCCACGCAGCGCGCCGATCGCCGTCAGCGAGCTCGTCGCGCCGGCGTCGATCCACGATGGCGCGGGACGCGACGTCGCCGCGGTGCTCGCGCGCTCGGACGACGCGGTGTTCGCCACCGATCCCGCGTTCCTCGATCGCGCGATCGAGGGCGGGCCGCTGGAGGATCATCTCGACATCGTGCTGCCGAAGCGCGCCGGCCGCGACACGCTCGCGCTGGTGCTGCGCGCGCGGGCGAGCCTCCTCACGAGCGCGGTGCTCTACGACTACATGCTCGCCCGACCAGGACCGGCGGCGATCGACTGGCTCGGCCACGATCTCGGCCGCATCACCAGCGTCGCACAGCTCGCGCGCTGGTACGCGGGGAACTTCGGGATGCGCGTCGAGGTGCGCGACGGGGACGAGTGGCGTCAGGTCGCGCGGCTGATGGACTTCGGCCCGGCGGCGTGGCGCGAGGTCGGCGTCGCCGTGCCCGCGCTCGGCGACGACAGCGTCCGCGTCCGGATCTCCTTCGCGGCGGACGAGTTCCGGATCGACCGGGTCGCCGCCGCGTGGGGCGTCAGGCAGCTCGAGCCTCGCAGCGTTCCCCTCGCGCGAGTGGTCGATCGCGAGGGCGTGTCGCACGCGGACGCGGCGCGCATGCTCGCCCGCGTCGACGACCGGCAGCTGGTGACGCAGCCGGGCGAACGGTTCACCGCGGAGTTCGACGCCGGCGTCGCGCCGCGCGGAACGCGGACCTACATGCTCGCGGCACACGGCTACTACGTCGAATGGATCAGGCCGAGCTGGTTCCGGGAGAGCGAGAAGCCCGCGGCGTTCACTCCATCCGGTGCCCCCATGCGGGAGGTGCTGCGCAGCTGGCGCGCGGCGAAGGATACACTCGAGCAGCGCTTCTTCGTGCGCAGGGTGCCCGTCGTATGAGCGCGCCCCGACTGAGCATCCTCGCACTGGCACTCGCCGGAGTTGCCGCCTGCTACACCTCGCCCCCGCTCGACGCATTTCCGCCGGCGCGGAAGGCGGGAGGGATCTACGCCGCCATGCACATGATGGACGGGCGGAGGTTCGGCGCCGAGCTGCTGACGGTGAACGACACCGCGTACGTCCTGAGCTGGGACCAGTACGTCGGCGTCGCGCGATACACCGACGTGAAACAGGCGGATCTCGAGGGGATCGGCTACCTGCACGAGTGGGCGAAGACGAAGCCGCCGCGCGAGGCGCTCTACCGCGCGCGGCTGATGTCGCGCTTTCCGTACGGCATCCCCGACACCGCGCTGAAGCAGCTGCTGGCCGTGAAGCAGCAGGCGGCGGTGGCCAACTTCGCCGTGTTCTCTCCACCGCGCCAGTGAGCCGAGCGAAGTTGTGGAGCACGCTGCTGGCGCTCGCGCTGCTGGTCGCGGCGCCCGCCGGCGCGCAGCGGAGCGACGCCGTCGACCGGTTCGTCGCCGCCGCGCGCGCGGGAACGAAGCGCTACCAGTCGCAGGAGGCGGCGATCGCCGACGGCTACAAGCGCGTCGGCGTCGAGTTCCCGGCGATGGGCGAGCACTGGGTGAACCTCGCCCGGATCATGGAGGACGCGCTCGTCCCCGAGCGACCGTCGGTGCTGATCTACGTGACGGTGAACGGCCAGCCGCGGCTCGCCGGCGTCGCCTACACCGACCTGCTCGAAGCGGGTGAATCGCCACCCGCGTCGCCGGCGCCGGGCGCGTGGCATGAGCACAACGGCGCGGTCGACGAGGAGAGCCTGCCGTTAGGCCACCACACGGCGCACACCGCCTCGAGCGTCGCGGATGGCGCTCCGCGGCTCTCGATCCTGCATGCGTGGGTGTGGACGGCCAATCCCGACGGAATGTTCGTCACCGACAACTGGGTGCTTCCCTTCGCCCGCTACGGACTCGCGCCCGATGCGTCGGCGTCGCGGGAGCTCGCGCACGCGCTCGCCCTCGCCGCGGACGACGAGAGCTACCACCTGCTCATGCTGCGCACGTCGATCCCTCTCACGCCGCGCGAGGACGCGGCCGCCGAGCGGGTGATCGAAGCGCGGCGCGTGAGCGCGGCGCGCATCGCCGGCGCGCTCCGGGGGGAGCGCGCGGTGAGCGCGGCCAGGCGCGACGCGCTGGTCGGCGAATGGCGCGCGCTGTGGTCGGATCTCGAGCGTG
>DATAIN010000576.1:0-14462 GCA_036262635.1 Gemmatimonadaceae bacterium
GGGCCGCCGCCGCCATCATCGCGCAGCTCGAGACCCAGCTCCAGGGCGCCGCGCCGACCGCGGTGTTCGTCTTCCTCTCCGCGGCCCACGACGGACCGTCGCTGATCGCCGCCCTCCGCGAGCGCTACGCGAAGTCTCAGATCATCGGCTGCACCACGGCCGGCGAGTTCGTCGAGCGGGAACGCTCGGTGGGTGGGGTCGCCGCGATGGCGCTTCCCGCGAGCACGGCGCGCGCGGCCTACAGCGTCGTCGCGCGCTTCGAGCGCGGCGTCGAGGCCGGGATCAGGGATGCCGCGAAGAAGCTCGGCAAGCTGGCCGGCGCCGAGCTCCGCACCCTCGACCCGAAGCGCTGGGTCGGCATCCTGCTCGCCGACGGCATGGGGATGAAGGAGGAGGAGATCAACGACGCGTTAGGCGTCGCCGCCCCGCAGCTCGTCTTCGTCGGCGGCTCGGCGGGAGACGATCTCGCCTTCAAGCAGACGCACATCTTCTGCAACGGCGAGCGCTCCAGCGACGGCGTCGTCCTGATGCTGCTCGACATGGCGGTTCCCTTCACCTTCGCGAAGACCTGCAGCTTCGAGCCGACGCGTCACCGCTTCACCATCACGCGCGCCGACGAGGCGAACCGCACGGTGTACGAGCTGAATGGACGTCCCGCGCAGCAGGTGTACGCCGAGGCGGTGGGCACTACCCCCGACAAGCTCGGCTCGGAGATCTTCATGTCGCATCCCGTCGGGATGATGCTCGACGGCGACCCGTGGATCCGCAGCCCGTATCAGCTGACCGAGGACGGAGGGCTCAAGTTCTTCTGCCGGATCACCGAGGGGTCGGAGGTGCACCTGATGAACAGCACCGATCTCGTGGGCGAGACGCGCCAGGCGATGGCGCGCGCGGCGAAGGAGGTGGGGGGACGCGCCGGCGGCGCGCTCGCGTTCAACTGCATCCTGCGCCGGCTCGAGCTCGACGCGACGAACGCGCATGAGGGGTTCCTCAAGGCGTTCGGTGGAATCCCGACGCTCGGGTTCCACACCTACGGCGAGAGCTACCTCGGTCACGTGAACCAGACCTGCACCGCGCTGGTGTTCGCCTGATCGTGATGCGGGCCGGGGGATCATCCCCGGCCCGCACTCTTGGCGCCCCGCCGTCCGCGCGGTACACTCTCGGCTTCCCCACCGAGATGATCATGCGGACATACACTTTCGTCGCGCTCGCCGTTCTGCTCCCTTCGCTCGCGAGCGCTCAGGCAGCGCGCAGCCCCGCCGCCGCCCCACGCGTGCGCACCGCCAACGGCGTCGTCGCGGGAATCACCGCGCCGAGCGGAGTGCGCGAGTTCCGCGGGATCCCGTACGCGGCGCCCCCGGTGCGCGAGCTGCGCTGGCGGCCCCCGCAGCCGGCGCGAAGCTGGACCGGCGTGCGTCAGGCGGATCGCTTCGCCGACCAGTGCATGCAGGCGCGGATCTTCGGCGACATGGTGTTCCGCAACTCGGGGATCAGCGAGGACTGCCTCTACCTGAACGTCTGGGAGCCGGCGAGCGCGAAGGCCGGCGCGAAGCTCCCCGTGCTCGTGTACTTCTACGGCGGCGGTTTCGTCGCCGGCGACGGCGCGGAGCCGCGCTACGACGGGGAGAGCATGGCGCGCCGCGGCATCGTCGTCGTGACGATGAGCTATCGGCTCGGCGTCTTCGGATTCTTCTCGCATCCCGCGCTCACCGCCGAGTCGCCGCACCATGCCTCGGGGAACTACGCGCTGATGGATCAGGCCGCGGCGCTGCGCTGGGTGCACGACAACATCGCCGCCTTCGGCGGTGATCCGGCGCAGGTGACGTTAGGCGGCGAGTCGGCGGGCTCGTTCTCGGTGAGCGGACAGATGGCGTCGCCGCTCGCCAAAGGTCTCTTCGCCCGCGCGACGGGGGAAAGCGGCGCCTTCTTCTCGACGACGCTCGCCACGCCGGCGCTCGCCGAGACGGAGCAGAACGGGGTGAAGTTCGCCGAAGGCATCGGTGCGCCGACGCTCGCCGACCTGCGCGCCCTCTCGGCCACCGAGCTGCTCGCCGCGTCGGCGCGGCAGAATCTTCCGCGCTTCGGGCCCAACGTCGACGGATGGTTCTTCCCGGAGTCGCCGGCCGCCATCTACGCGGCGGGCCGCCAGGCGCACGTTCCACTGCTCGCCGGCTGGAACACCGAGGAGGGCTCGGCGCGCGCGCTGCTCAACGAGACGCCGACGCCGGAGAACACCCGCGCCGTCTTCGCGCGGCTGTTCGGCGATCGAGCGGAGGAGGCGGCGAAGGTCTTCCCCGCGTCGACCGCGGACGAGGCGCTGCAGTCGCTCACCGATCTGGCGAGCGACCGGTTCATCGGCTACTCGACCTGGAAGTGGCTCGACGTCCACGCACGTACCAGTGGCCAGCCCGTCTACACGTACATCTACGCGCGCCCGCGTCCGGCGACGGTCGTGACGAGCGGTCCGGGCTCCGCACCGGCGGGCCGCGGCGCGGTGCACTCCGCGGAGATCGAGTATGCGCTCGGCAACCTGCCGCTGAACAAGGTCTTCGCCTGGACGCCCGAGGACATGAAGGTCTCCGAGACGATGCAGGGCTACTTCGCGAACTTCATCAGGACGGGGGACCCTAACGGTCCGGGACTTCCGCGGTGGCCGGCCGGCACCGTCGGCGCGGACGGCCAGGCGCAGCGGATGCGGATCGACGTCGAGTCGCGCGCGGAGCCGCAGCCGCGGGCGCGCTACCTCTTCCTCGATCAGGCGACCGAGAAGCGCTGAGGCCCGGGGGCCGGGCCGGGGAACGCCCCGGGACAAGGGGAATAAAAGCGTGACAGGGCCGGGCGCCGGCACGTCCTTGTAAGGGCGCGCCGGCGCCCGCTTCGCTCACCCCCCCCGCTCCAGAGCGCGTCCATGCCCATCACGTATCCGGTCGGTCCCGCCACGGTACCGCCGAACCTCACCCAGCCCCCGGCCTCGTACCGCCGGCGCGTCTGGCTCGCCGTCGGCGGACTGCTTCTCTTCGTCACGCTGTACGTCGCGCTCACCGGATGGCTTGGCTGGACGAGCTTCCGGCTGCTCGCCGCCGTCGCGAAGGGTGGCAACGACCCGATAGTCGGCGCGCTGGTCGCACTTGGCACGGGGCTGCTCACCGTCTTCATGGTGAAGGGATTCTTTTTCATGAAGCAGGGCCGGGGGGCCGTACCGGAGCTCGAAGTCACCGCGGCCGACCAGCCGGAGCTCTTCGCCTTCCTGCATACCCTCGCGGACGAAGCAGGGGCGCCGCGCCCGCACCGCGTCTTCGTGTCGCCGCGCGTGAATGCGTCGGTCTTCTACGATCTCACCCTGCTCAACCTCGTCTTCCCCTCGAAGAAGAATCTCGAGATCGGGCTCGGGCTCGTGAACGTCCTGACGCTCGGCGAGCTCAAGGCCGTCCTCGCGCACGAGTTCGGCCATTTCGCGCAGCGCTCGATGGCGGTCGGGCGCTGGGTGTACGTCGCGCAGCAGATCGCCGCGCACATCGTCGGCAGCCGCGGCAAGCTCGACACCTTCCTGCTGCGCCTCTCGCGCATCGACCCGCGCGTCGGGTGGATCGGCTGGCTCCTGCGCGCCATCGTCTGGTCCATCCGGTCGGTGGTCGATTCGGTGTTCCTCCTCGCGCTGCGCATGCAGCGCGCGCTCGGGCGCGAGATGGAGATGCACGCGGACCTGGTCGCGGTCTCGCTCACCGGCAGCGACACGCCCATCTACGCGCTGCACCGGCTGCGGATGGCCGACGACGCGTTCGATCGCGCGATGGCGTTCGCGCGCGGCGAGCTCGCGCAGAAGCGCGCCGTCACCGACCTGTTCGCGGTGCAGTCACGCATCATCGAGCGGATGAGCGGGCTCTCCGCCGACGAGACGTACCGCCCGGCGCCGCCGCTCCCGGCGACGCGGCCAGAGCGGTTCCGGCTCTTCGCGCCGGAGCTCGCCCAGCCGCCGCGGATGTGGTCCACGCACCCGGCGAACGACGAGCGTGAAGCGAACGCGAAGCGCGTCTACATCCCCTCGCGCACCGACGACCGCAGCGGGTGGCTGCTCTTCGGCGATGCCGACGCGCTCCGCGCGAAGATCTCCGCGCTGGCGCTCGGCGCGCCGGAAGGAACGACCGCGCTCGACACCGAGGCGGCGATGCGCGAGATCGACTCACGGTTCGCGCGCGAGTCGCTGGATCAGCGCTATCGCGGCATCTATCGCGACCGCCCGGTGACGCGGTACGCGAAGCGTCCATCCGACCTCTACGCCACCGGAACGGGCGGGGCGATCGCGCAGCAGATCGCCGCGCTCTATCCGCAGTCGCTCTCCGCCGACGTCGCGCGGCTCGGCGCGATCCAGCGTGAGACGGCGCTTCTCCGCTCGGTGGTCGACGGGATCTTCGAGGCGCCAGGGGGAATCGTCAGGCATCGTGGACGGCAGCTGCGTCGCGGCCAGCTCCCGGGTGTCATCGAGCAGCTCGAGGCTGAGCGCACGCGGCTGCAGGAGCGGCTCGCGGGGCACGACCGGCGCTGCCGTGCCGCGCACCGCGCCGCGGCGGCGCAGCTGAAGCATGGCTGGGAGGACCATCTGGCCGGTCTCGCGGCCGTGCTGCACTACGCGGAGCATGGCGAGGCGAACATCCGCGACGCGGAGCGCGCGCTCGCGAATCGCGTCGGCATCGCGACCGCGGGCGGCCGCGTCGGCAAGGCCGACATCGAGCGCGTGATCGAGGGGGCGAAGGAGCTCTACGCCGCGCTCCAGCCGATCTTCGCGCAGAAGCGGGAGGTCGTGCTCGATCCGACGCTCGCCGCGGAGCTCGGGGTGCCGGCCTGGGAGGAGGTGCTCGAGGAGTTCAAGCTGAACCCGCCGACGCGCGAGAACATCAGCTCCTGGCTCGACGTCGCTCACGGTTGGGTGGCGGTCGCCGCCGGACCGTTAGGCGGGCTGCGCGAGTGCGCGCTCGACCGCCTGCTCGCGACCGAGGCACAGGTCGCGCGCTGGGCGGCCGACGACACGGAGCCGCCGCAGGCACCACCCGCGTCGCGCGTACCGGCCGAGTACCCGGTGCTCCTCTCCGGCGGCGAGCGGCAGCTGCAGCGCCGCCTTCCGTGGATCAAGCGCTTCCAGACCGCCGACGGCGCGGTGCCGGCGGTCGCGCGCTTTCTCGTCGCGGCCTCGATCCTCGCCGCGATGCTCGGCTTCGGCGGGCAGGTCGGCGAGGCAAAGGTCACCGTCTACAACGGACTGGCGCGCGCGGTCCGAGTGGTCGCCGACGACGACACCCTGCGCATCGAGGCGTTCTCCAACGCGAGCCTCTCGCTCCCGACCGGCGTTCACCACCTCGTGACCACGACGGCGACCGGGGCGCGGATCGAGGCGTTCGACGTGCCGGTGGAGCGAGGATTCGGCAACTACGTCTACAACGTCGCCAGCGCCGCAGCGCTGGTCGAGTGGGAGCAGGCGTACGGCGACGCGACCGCCCATGAGCCGCGCATGCTCGGCGGACCTCGCTGGACCGAGACGGAGGCGACGGTGCTCTTCGCCGAGCCGCCCTCGAGCATCTCCACCCAGAGCAATGGCGGAACGGTGGGGGTGCTCAGCGCGCTGGCCAGCGTCCCCCCCTCGCGCGTGCTGAGCGTGATCCACGATCAGCGGGCGCAGGCCGCGACGATCGCTGCTCATGCCCGATGGGACTCCCCGTCGCGCCGCTACACGATGGCGTGGATGCGCCTCGCGCAGGAGCAGCCGGGCTTCCGCGGCATCGTCGCCGCGCGGCTCGCCGAGAATCCCCACGACATGCTCGCGCTCCGCGGCGAGCAGGACGCGGCCACCGGATCCGCGCGCGACTCCGTCTGCGTGCGCACCCGCGAGAGTGCGGCAGCATCCCCCGACGACCCGACGCTGCAATACCTCGCGACGCGCTGCCTCCCCGACGAGGGCGAGCGCAACGCCGCGTACATCGCCCTCAGCGAGCGCTGGCCGAGCCATCCCTGGCTCGCCCTCGCCGCGGGATACTCGCTCGCCGAGGACACGCTCTGGGCGCAGGCGCTCGCGCGCCTCGACACCGCGCGGACGAGAGAGCCGGGGTTGGCCGTGATGGTGAGCGGGGACGTCGCGCGCATCCGGCGGATGATGAACGGTCCCGACGCCGACGTCTCGGACCTCCGGTCAGCCTCGGACGAGCTGGACGGCAATCTCTCCCTCGAGACGGGCGATGGCTTCGAGAAGAACTCGCCATACCGAGCATACGCGGAGCTGGCGCAGGGACGCCTCGAGCGAGCGATGCGCCAGGCGGCGAA
This sequence comes from Gemmatimonadaceae bacterium, assembly GCA_036262635.1. Taxonomy (GTDB): domain Bacteria; phylum Gemmatimonadota; class Gemmatimonadetes; order Gemmatimonadales; family Gemmatimonadaceae; genus JABFXC01. The sequence goes on from DATAIN010000576.1 coordinate 6,310, forward strand.
GGGCTCTCCCGAGCTCCGCGCGCACATCCGTACTCTCGCCGCCGCGTCCGACGACGCCGACCCGGCCTGGGCCGACAGCGCGTTGGCTCTCGCGAGCGACAGCGCCGCCGCGATGATCGATCGGGTGTTCCTCCTCGCGCTCGCGGCGCGCGAGCGGCGCGACCTCGCGCCCCACGAGGCGGCGTTGCGCAATGAGGGACACGAGAGCGTCGAGCCGCTGATTCGCTTCGTCGAGACGCTGCAGGCGAAGCGCGATCCGGTCGCCGCCGAACGGACGCTCGGCCGCGTCAGCCCGGGTCTGCGCGGTCTCGCGCTGAGCGCGGGCTGCGTGGTGCTCGGCGCCGAGGCGCCGGCGGCGTGGCGCGACCGAGCGAAGCGCCTCACCTTCGCGGCGGAGCGTCCGCACTTCCGGTAGAAGGAACGGTTGCTCGTCGTTCGGCCGGGGCGCCCGGCCGATCGACGAGCCCCGCTTGACAGAACAATATTTCTTGATATATATTGGAGCCGTGACTACCGCGCTCCGCTCCGCTCCCGATGTCGAACGCGCCGTGACGCTCTTTCACGCGCTCTCCGACACCACCCGCCTCGGCATCCTCGACATGCTGCGCGGCGGGGAGCGATGCGTCTGCGATCTGCAGGACGGGCTCGAGGCGGCGCAGTCTCGGCTCTCCTTCCACCTTCGCGTGCTCAAGGAGGCGGGGCTCGTCGAGGACCGGCGCGAGGGACGGTGGTCGTACTACAGCATCGTCCCCGGCGCGCTCGCCGAGGTGCATGACCTCGCCGTCGCGATGCAACCGAAGAAGGGCGCGCTTCCCGTGCTTCGCGCGGGGTCGTGCTGCAAGTGATTTTTTTTCAGTAACAGATCAACTTTTCTTGATAACCGCGAGACGACCATGAGCGCAGAGACCCGGCAGGATCCGGTCAGGGTGCCGACGACGATCGACGAGATTCGCGCGACGGTGCAGGCACGCTACGGCGCGACCGCGCAGCGCGTCGCCGAGGGAAGCATGCCGGGCGCGCACTGCGCGCCGAGCGAGGGCTCGAGCGGCTGCTGCGGCGCCACCAACGAGAGCTGGGATCCGATCACCGCGGACCTCTATGACGCGGGCGAGACGGCGGGACTTCCCACCGAAGCTCTGCTCGCATCGTTAGGCTGCGGCAACCCGACCGCCCTCGCCGAGCTGCACGAGGGTGAGACGGTGCTCGATCTCGGCTCGGGGGGCGGGATCGACGTCCTGCTCTCGGCGCGCCGCGTCGGCCCGACGGGGAAGGCCTACGGTCTCGACATGACGGACGAGATGCTCGCCCTCGCGATGGCGAATCGCGAGAAGGCGGGCGCGACCAACGTCGAGTTCCTGAAGGGCCACATCGAGTCGATCCCCCTGCCGTCGAACACGGTGGACGTGATCATCTCGAACTGCGTCATCAACCTCTCCGGGGACAAGCGCCAGGTGTTGAAGGAAGCGTTCCGCGTATTGAAGCCTGGCGGACGATTCGCGGTGAGCGACATCGTCGTGCGCGAGGGACTTCCCGACGCGGTGAAGGAGAACATGGCGCTCTGGACGGGCTGCGTCGCCGGCGCGCTCGAGGAGAACGAGTTCATCGCGCTGCTTCGCGAGGTCGGCTTCGAGAACCCGAGCATCGAGCCGACGCGCGTCTACACGCACGACGATGCCGTCGCGCTGCTCCAGGGAACAGGGCTCGACCTGTCGCTCGCCGACGGAGTGGAAGGCAGGATCATGAGCGGCTTCGTGCGCGCGACCAAGCCCGGCGCGTCGATCCCGCGCAGCCAGAAGCCGCTGCGCCAGCTCGCGTCGCTCGGCGCCGCGAAGACCTCGTCGCGCGCCTGCGGCTGCGACGACAGCTGCTGCAGCTGAGCGACACAATGGAGTGACGCCATGACGACGACGACATCGAATGCCGGGCCCGCCGCGAGCGCGCGGCTGCGTCCGGCGACCAGCGCGGACCTTCCGAACGTTGAGAAGCTGCTCACCGCGAGCCGGCTTCCCCTGGACGGGGTGCGCGAGGCACTTCCCACCTTCATCGTCGCGGAGTCGGCCGGTGACCTGGTCGGCGTCGCCGGGCTGGAGGTGTGCTGCGACAACGCGCTCCTCCGCTCGGTCGCCGTCGCCGACGCGTGGCGCTCGCGCGGCGTCGGCCGTGCGCTCGTCGAGCGGGTCATCGCGGAGGCGGAGTCGCGCGGGATCCATGCGCTGTACCTGCTGACGACGACGGCCGAGCGCTATTTCCCGAGCTTCGGCTTCCGCGCGATCACCCGCGACCAGGTGCCGGAGGACATCCGCGATACCGCGGAGTTCCGCGGTGCGTGCCCGGCCTCGGCCACCGTCATGAGCCGTCCGGTCACCCCGGCAACCTGAGCTACCCATTCGCCATGCGATACGCGCTCATCTCCGACATTCACGCGAATCTGCCAGCGCTCGACGCGGTGCTCGCCGACATCGCGACACGTGGCGTCGACGCGACATACCACGGCGGCGATCTCGTGGGCTACTCGAGCAGCCCGAACGAGGTCGTCGCGCGGCTGCGCGAACGCGGCGTCGCGGGAGTCTCGGGCAACTACGACTCGACCGTCGCGACGGACTACAAGCACTGTGGATGCAGGGCGGAGACGCCGCGTCAGGAGGAGCTCGCGCACGTGAGCTACGAGTTCACGCGACGCGCGGTGACCGCGGAGACGAAACGCTATCTCGCCGAGCTCCCGTTCTCGCTCGACATTCGCCCGCTCGGCGGTCATCTGGCGGGGCCGCGCCTCGTGATCGTGCACGGTACGCCCACGCTGAACACCGTCTACTGGACGGAGGACCGGCCCGACGATTTCTGCCTCAAGATGGCGGCGACGGCGGGACTCCGGAGCGGCGACGTGATCGCGTTCGGGCATACGCACAAGCCGTGGCATCGCGAGATCGACGGAATCCGTTTCGTGAACACGGGAAGTGTCGGCAGGCCGAAGGACGGTGACTGGCGCGCGGGCTACGTGCTGCTCGACCTGGGTGCGGAGCCGCCGCGCGTCGAGATCGTGCGTGTGCCGTACGACATCGAGGCGACGATCGCCGGCGTGCGCGACGCGGGCCTGCCGGAGGACTTCGTCGAGTTCCTGCAGACGGGTGGAAAGGCACCGGCGGCGGCCCATGGCTGAGGAGGCGCGGGCCATGCGTCTCGAGAGCGGCGAGCGATCCAGTGCGATCGTGGCCCGTCTGTCGACGCTCGACCGGTTCCTGCCATTGTGGATCTTCGCCGCGATGGCGCTCGGGCTGCTGCTCGGTCGCGCCTATCCCGGGCTCGGTAGCGCGCTCGATCGTGTGAAGCTCGCCGGCGTCTCGGTCCCGATCGGGATCGGACTGCTCTGGATGATGTATCCCGTCCTGGCGAAGGTTCGCTACGAGACGATCGGCCGGCACGTCAGGGACACGAAGCTGCTTGGCACCTCGCTGCTCTTCAACTGGGTGCTCGGTCCCCTGGTGATGCTCGCTCTCGCATGGGCGTTCCTCCCCGACATGCCGGCGTATCGCAATGGCCTCGTTCTGATCGGCCTCGCGCGTTGCATCGCGATGGTGCTCATCTGGAACTCGCTCGCCTGCGGATCGGGCGAGCTGGCCGCGGTGCTCGTCGCGCTCAACTCGGTGTTCCAGATCCTGACCTACAGCGTGCTGGGCTGGCTCTTCCTCGGTGTCATTCCGGGCTGGTTCGGGGGCGCGACCGCGGTGGTGCACGTTTCGATGTGGGCGATCGGCAAGAGCGTGCTGATCTTCCTCGGCATTCCGCTGCTCGCGGGCTACCTCACGCGGCGGGTGCTCGTCGCGCGGCGAGGGGACCACTGGTACACACGGACATTCATGCCGCGCTTCGGACCGACCGCGCTCGTCGGGCTGCTCTATACGATCGTCCTCATGTTCGCGATGCAGGGTGATCGGATCCTCCGCCTTCCTGTCGACGTCGTCCGCATCGCGCTTCCGCTGCTGGTCTACTTCGTCGTGATGTTCGGCCTCGCCTTCGTGCTCTCGATGAGGCTCGGCTTCGGCTATGAGGAGACGGCGGCGCTGTCGTTCACGGCAGCGGGCAACAACTTCGAGCTGGCGATCGCGGTCGCGGTCGCGACGTTCGGGATCGCGTCGGGCGAGGCGCTCGCGGCGGTGATCGGACCGTTGATCGAGGTGCCGGCGCTGATCGGGCTCGTGTACGTCTCTCTCTGGGCGCGACGGCGGTTCTTCCGCGACGAGGCTGGCGAGGAACCCCTCGCTCGCAGCGCGTGATCGAGATCGGTACGAGGGCAGAGCACCTCGATGGCGACGAACGCGCCAGGCTCGTCAGGCGCGGGCTCGTCCTCAACTATGCGACGATCGGCTACAACGTCCTCGAGGCGGTGGTGTCGATCGTCGCCGGCCTGCTCGCCGGGAGCGTGGCGCTCGTCGGCTTCGGCTTCGACAGCGCGATCGAGGTGACCGCAGCGGGCGCCGCGCAGTGGCGGCTGCGGGCGGACTTCGATCCCGCGCGCCGCGCACGGGTCGAGCGCGCCGCGGTGCGCGTCATCGGATGGAGCTTTCTCGCGCTCGCGGCGTACGTGCTCTACGACAGCGGGCGAACGCTCTGGCTGCGCGAGCGTCCCGAGCGGAGCGCGGCCGGGGTGACGATCCTCGCGCTCTCGATGATCGTGATGCCCCTGCTCGCGCGCGCGAAGCGCGGGGTCGCCCGCCGGCTGGAGAGTCGCGCGCTGGAGGCTGACGCGCGGCAGACGTCGCTCTGCGCCTACCTCTCCGTGATCGCGCTCGCCGGCGTCGCGCTGAACGCGGCGCTTGGCTGGTGGTGGGCCGATCCCGTCGCGGCGCTGGCGATGGTGCCGATCATCGCGAAGGAGGGACTCGAGGGCGTGCGCGGCGAGGTGTGCGCGGACGACTGCTGCTGAGACGGATCGTTCGCAAACCGCCGCGGCTTGCCCGACCGCCCGGCGCGGTGTAGCGTCGCAGCGTCAGAAGCGAGGGGAGCGCCATGCTGAACCGCCGTCGATTCCTTCGAGTCACCGCTGCCGCGGGCGCGACACCGGCCGTGGCGTGAGGCCGTGCCCGAGCCGACGCCGCGCGACGCCACCCTCTCCGCCCGCCTCGACGCGCTCTGCGCCGAGGGGTGGGAGATCTTCGAGCGCTTCGATCGCGAGCGCCGCGAGCGACGCTTCCATCCCTTCGTCGCCGCGGACTACGAGGTCGTGCGCGCCACGCTCGGTCGCCTGCGCGCGACCGGACGCCGCTTCCTCGAATGGGGCTCGGCGACGGGGATCATCACCATCATGGCCGATATGTTCGGCTTCGAGGCGTACGGCATCGAGCTCGATCCCGCGCTCGTCGCGACGGCGCGCGAGGTCGCCGCTCGTCACCGGTCGCGGGCCCGATTCGTCGAGGGAAGCTTCCTCCCCACGGGCTACGTGCCGCACCGTCGCGACGGCGAGGACCGCACCGGAACGATCGGCGAGGGCCCGTCGGGCTACCTCCAGCTCGGCCTCGCGCTCGAGGACTTCGACATCGTCTTCGGCTATCCGTGGGGCGGGGAAGAGCGCGTCATGCTCGACGTGATGCAGCGCTTCGGCAGGCGCGATGCGCTGCTCCTGCTGCACGACGCGAACGCGGGGGTCACGGCGTACCGCGGCGGCCGGGAAGTCGTCGAGCCGCGCTGAGCGGCGCGGGCGGCGCGGCCGCCGTCTATCCGCGTCGCGGGACGCGTTGCACATTGGGGCACCCGTCACCGACGCACGCCATGCTCCGATTCGTCGCACTGCTCGCGCTCCTGATCACCGTCGCGCTTCCCGCGGCCGGCCAGACCGAACAGCCCCGCATCCTCGTCTTCTCGAAGACCGCCGGCTTCCGGCATTCGTCGATCCCGAACGGGATCGCGGCGATCCGGAAGCTCGGCGAGGAGAACGGCTTCACGGTGGACGCGACGGAGGACGCCCGCGCGTTCACCGCGAAGAATCTCGCGCGCTACCGCGCGGTGGTCTTCCTCAACACCACCGGCGACGTCCTCGACGCGGCGCAGCAGGACGACTTCGAGCGCTACATCCAGGCGGGGGGCGGTTACGTCGGCGTGCACTCGGCGACGGATACCGAGTACGGTTGGCCATGGTACGGACGGCTCGCCGGCGCATGGTTCAACGGCCACCCCGGCAACCCTAACGTTCGGAAGGGAACCTACCGCGTGCTCGACAAGAGCCATCCGTCGACGGAGGGGTTCCCCGATACGTGGGAGCGCGAGGACGAGTTCTACAACTTCAAGTCGATCGACCGCAGCATCCACGTGCTCGTCGACATCGACGAGACGAGCTACCAGGGCGGGACGAACGGCGCGCACCACCCGATGAGCTGGTACCACGACTTCGACGGCGGTCGGGCGTGGTACACGAACATGGGGCACACCGAGGCGACGTACAGCGAGCCGCTCTTCATCCGGCACCTGCTCGGCGGGCTGCGCTACGCGATGGGGACGGGAACGATCGACTTCGGGCGCGCGCGTCCCGAGGAGAACCGCTTCACGAAGGTCGTGCTCGCGACGCCGCTGAACGAGCCGACGGAGCTCGCCGTGCTCCCCGACGAGCGCGTGCTCTTCATCGAGCGCCATGGCTTCGTCAATCTCTACAAGCCGGCGACGGGAAAGGTCACGCGCATCGCGACCATTCCGGTCAGCACGAAGTACGCGGACAGCAGCCAGGCGGAGGACGGGCTGCTCGGCCTCGCCGCCGATCCCGGCTTCACGACGAACGGCTGGATCTACATGTACTACTCGCCTGCCGGTCCCGACGCGAAGAACGTCCTCGACCGCTACACGATGGTCGGCGACTCGCTCGACCTCGGCTCGCGCAAGCAGCTCCTCGAGGTGCGCACGCAGCGCCTGCAGTGCTGTCACACCGGCGGCTCGATCGCCTTCGACGCGCATGGCAACCTCTATCTCTCCACCGGCGACAACACCAACCCCTTCGCGACGGCGTACGCGCCGATCGACGAACGGCCGGGTCGCTTCCCCTGGGACGCGCAGAAATCGTCGGCCAACACGAACGACCTGCGCGGGAAGATCATCCGCATCCATCCCGAGCCCGACGGGACGTACACCATCCCTGACGGGAATCTCTTCCCGCGCGGGATGGCGAAGACGCGGCCCGAGATCTACACGATGGGCCATCGCAACCCCTACCGGATCGACGTCGACAGGCACACCGGCTTTCTCTACTGGGGAGACGTCGGTCCCGATGCGTCGGTGGACTCGGTGGGGCGCGGCCCGCGCGGCTACGACGAGGTGAATCAGGCGCGGCGCGCGGGGAACTTCGGCTGGCCGTATTTCATCGGCGACAACAAGTCGTACATCAAGACCACCTTCCTCGACTCGGTCACGGTGAAGGCGGGCAATCCCTTCGATCCGGTGCGGCCGATCAACCGCTCGCCGAACAACACGGGGCTCACCGAGCTGCCCCCCGCACAGAACGCCTTCATCTGGTATCCCTACGGCCCCTCGCCGGAGTTCCCGCTCGTCGGCAGCGGCGGTCGCACGGCGATGGCGGGACCGGTGTTCTACCGCGACGACTTCCGCGGCGCGGCGCGCCCCTTCCCGCAGTACTACGACGGGAAGCTGATCACCTACGACTGGATGCGCGGCTGGATCATGGCGGTGACGATGAAGCCGAACGGCGACTTCGCGTCCATGGAAGGGTTCATGCCGAGCTACAAGTTCAGCAATCCCGTGGACATGCAGTTCGGGCCTGACGGCGACCTGTATGTGCTCGAGTACGGGACCGCCTGGTTCCAGGGGAACGACGACGCGCGTCTCGTGCGCATCGAGTACACCGCGGGCAACCGGAAGCCGTTGGTCGCCGTGGGAGTGGATCAGCCGACCGGCGCGCTCCCGCTCCGCGTCGCTCTTTCGTCGAAGGGGACCGTCGATCTCGACGAGGACTCGCTGCGCTACGAGTGGACGGTGCGCCGCGGCGGCGCGGTCGTGCGCACGCTGGCCGAGCCCAACCCGACGCTGACGCTCGACCGCCCGGGGCTGTACACGGCGACGCTGGCCGTCACCGACGCCCACGGCGCGCGCGGCACGGCGGAGACGCAGATCGCCGCCGGCAACGAGCCGCCGCGCGTCGCGATCGACGTCGTGGGCGG
>DATAIN010000577.1:0-3699 GCA_036262635.1 Gemmatimonadaceae bacterium
GAGCGACGCGACCTCGAGCACCACCGTCGAACCGGCGGGCACCTGCCCCGCGCCCGGGCCGGTCGACGAGCCGACGCGGGCGACGAGCTTGTCGCCGACGCGGTTGTTGGTGCAGACGCGCGAGCCCGTGCTCATCGCGAGCGCCGTCCCGGCGAGACCGCTGCCGCGGCTCCCCGTGGACGACGCCGCCGGCGCGGGCGACTCCACCACCGGGGACGGAGCAGGCTCCGGCTGGGTGACGGGCGAAGGCGCGCGTGTGGCCGGCGCCGGCGCGCTGGCGACGCGCGTCGGGTTGGACTGGCGCGGCTGCGCGGTGGGGCGAGGAGGCGAGGTGCGCATCACCGGCGCCTTCGGCGTCTCGCGGACGCGCGCGTTCGGGTTGAGCGCGGTGTCCCCTGGGGTGAAGCTCGGCTGCACCGACTGGCCGGCCATCGCGAGGTCGCGGTTGAGCGAGCTGTCGACTGCGTTGCCGCTGTCGCGGCGCGAGCAGGCGGCCAGCGCGACCGACAGCGCGAGCGAAAAGCTCGCGGCGTGACGGAAGGTGCTCGAGGAGAGTTTCATCGGTCGGATCGTCATGGTAACGCCGTGATGGATGAGACACTTCTCATCTCCATTGCGTCGTACCCCCGCGCTCGCCGCTGGTTCGATGGCGGACCGGCCTCGAGCGGTGCTACATTCGCGCTCGTTTCTCGCCACCGCAGCCTCCCCCCGGATGATGCATCGCCTCTCCCCCCGCGGCGCCGTGCTCGCCGCGCTGTGCGCCGCCGCGGCGCCTCCGCTCTCAGCGCAGTCCGTAGCGATGGAGCAACCGGCGCGCCCGCGTCCCGCATCCGGGGTGGCCGAGCTGGTCATCTACCCCGACTCGCTCGACGCGAAGCCGCGCACGCTCAGCGAGCTGCTCGCCGCGCGCGTGCCCGGCGTCGTGGTGCAGCGGTCGAGCGGCGCCGCGGGCGCCGGATCCTGGGTCTCCTTCCGCGACGCGGCGGCGGTCGAGGGGGCGTTCCCGCTTCTCGTCGTCGACGGCGTGCGCCGGGTGCCCGCCGACGCGGGAAGCCACGCGGACTACTCGCGCTTCGGCGTCTCGACGTTCGACGACGTGCCGGTCGAGCAGATCGAGCGCGTCGAGCTCCTGCGCGGACCGGCCGCGGCCGCGGCATACGGCCCGGCCGCGCGGGCGGGAGCGATCGTCGTGACGACGCGTGCGCCGCGCGCCGACCGGTCGCGCGAGGCGCGCCTCTCGCTCACCGGGGGAATGTCGCAGAACGCGGCGTCTTTCCCGCGCAACCTCGCGTATCTCGACGCGAACGGCGACGTCTGCGCCTACGGCGCGGGGTACACGACGGTCACCCGCTACACCCCGCTCGAGGATTACCGGCTCTTCCGCGACGGCAGCCGCGCGGCGGTCGCCGCCGGTGCCGCGCTTCCCATCGGCCCGGCGCGTTTCGCGTTAGGCACGACCTTCGATCGCACGAGGGGAGTGATCTCCGCCGACGCCACCGACCGCGGCGCGGGAACGCTCCGGCTCGACGTCCCGCTCGGCGCGCGCGCCTCCCTCGCGCTCTCGTCCCAGGCGGTGCTGCGCGGGGTGGCGCTGCCATCCGATGCCTCGGGAAGCGTCGCGTACAACGGCATCACGGGCTGGGCGAAGGACTGCACGCCAGCCTCGCCCTGTCTCGGCGGCTTCGTCACCTCGTCGCACGGCTATGCGACCTTCTATACCCCCGAGCAGCTGGCCAGCGACGGCTTCCGCGAGCGGACGCAGCATTTCTCGAACGGCCTCGCGCTCACGGCGAACGTCGGCGGCGTCGAGCTCCGCACCCGCGCCGGCGTGGACCACTTCGGGCTCCGCTCGCACAAGTATCGGTCGACCAGTCCGCTGCCCTCGTACCTCGTCGTCCCCACCGTGGAGATGACGCGCGCCCGCACGCGGATCGACGTCGAGCAGCAGGCGCGGATGGACTACGCCGCGCCACACCTGGCCGGGTCCACGCTGCTCGCCCTTCGCGCCGCGCAGGGGCGCTGGGACGAGTTCAGCGCGCAGCCCATGTCCTCGTCCCGGTCGAGCGACCGCGAGCGCGAGCAGGAGGTCCGCGCCGAGCAGCGGGCGCGATTCCTCGATCGCGCCGACGCAGCGTTAGGCGCGCGCTGGACGCGGATGTCGGCGCACGTGGGACCCGATCCGTATCCCACGCCGAAGCTCGATCCCTACGGGAGCGTGGGGGTCGACGTCGGCAGCACCGGACTTCCCGGAGCGGGCGTCACGACGCTTCGCCTGCGCGCCGCGGGGGGACGGATCAGCAGCTACGACAGAGTCTTCCCGCGGGTGATCCTCCTGATGCCCCCGGGCAGCACGGCTCCGCCGCTGCCGGTGCGCGCCGACCGGTCCACGGAGCTCGAGGGCGGGTTCGACGTCGGCGCGGCGGCGGGGGCGACGCACCTCGCCGTCACCGCGTTCCGCCGCGCCGAGCGCTTCGAGGGCTTCGGCGGGGCTCTCGTGCCGAGCACGGGATTCGGCGGCTCCGCCGATGCGCTGCACCGCACCACGCGCGGACTGGAGACGTCGCTGGACGCGACGCCGATCGCGCTCGGCGCGTTCGCCTGGCGCCTCGCGATGTTCGCGACCTTCACGAAGGACGAGGCGCGCTTCCCGGGCCCGATGATCGCCTCGAGCGCGCCCTACGCGCTGCAGGTCCTCACCGCGAGCGGCGCCGCGATGACCGACTGGTGGGCGCGCCCCATGAGTTGGATCGACGCGAACGCCGACGGCCGGGTCGACGTCAGCGAGATCGTCTACGACCAGCCGACGCTCGCCGGGCGCTCGCGGCCGTCGCGCATCGCGGGGTTCACCTCCTCGCTCTCCGTCGGCGCCGCGAAGCTCGCCGCACGCCTCGACTATCGCGGCGGGCACAAGGTGCTCGACTACGCGCGCGTGCTGCAGTGCGCGCGCGCGCAGTGTCCGGCGCTCTACGATGTGCGGGTGCCGCTGGCCGCGCGCGTCGCGGCGGTCGGCGTGCTGGCCGGCTCCGGCGCCGGCTTCCTCGAGCCGGGGGACGCCCTGCGCCTCGCCGATCTCTCGCTCACCGTCGTGCCGCGCTGGCTCCCCACCGCGTGGGGCGCGAAGCCCACGCTCACCCTCGCGGCGCGCGACATCCGGCTCTGGTCGCGCTCGAACGCGCTCGACGACGAGACCTCGCTCCCGGCTCCCGGCCTCCACGGGGGCCCGGTGGCGCTGCCGCAGCCGCTCACCCGCTCGTTCGAGATCCGCCTGAGTCTCGCTCCCTGAGGTCTCCGATGCCTGTCGTTCGCTCGACGCCGCGCCGCGCGTGGGCGCTCCTCGCCGCGACCTTCTCGCTCACCGGCGCCATCGGCACGAATGCCGCCGCGCAGGAATCCCCCGACAGCACCGCGCACGTGGTCACGCCGCGCTCTCCGCTCGCGGTGCTCGGTGCGCGAACGGTGACGATCTACCCCGACTCCTTTCCCGACGCGCCGCGCAGCCTGACCGCGCTGCTGGCCATGGCGGTGCCGGAGGTGTTCGTCCAGCGCGCGTCCGGCGCGACGGCCGCGGGAGCGTGGCTGTCGATGCGCGACGGGGCGGCCGCGCGCGGCGAGCAGCCGCTCGTCGTCGTGGATGGGATCAAGACCGTCGCCGCGGTGCCGCGCGTCGCGCAGGCCACCGAGCGGCGCGCACCGTCGCGG
>DATAIN010000578.1:0-5576 GCA_036262635.1 Gemmatimonadaceae bacterium
TCCGAGTCGTCACCCGCGTCGAGCGAGTACGGCGAGCCGTCGACGATGGAGCCGAACTGGTTCACCAGGAGCACCTCCTGGTCGAGCGAGAGCGCGCCGGCATCGATGCGGCGGAACAGCTCGATCATGACGGGGACCTTCATCGTGCTCGCCGCGTGGAAGCTGGTGTCGGCGGCGATGCCGAGCTCGAAGCGATCGGCGAGGTCGTGCAGCACGACCGCGACGCGCGCGCCGGGGACCGCGGCGATGCGCGCCTCGAGGCGCGCCCGCAGCGAGTCGGTGGGCGAGGGCGGCGACGACACGCTGTCGGCCGAGAGCGCGAGCGCGAGGAGAATGGGTGCGATCATGGCCCGAATATAGACCGGCGGGTGACGATCGCAATCGCGGGTGAAAACGACGCGAGACACGCCGCGCGGGCTTCGCGTTGCCTTCGGCCCCGTCGGTCGTACTACGATTACGAGGACGCGCCGTCCTCGGCGACCCTCGCCTCACGCCCTGCACATGTCCCCGACGACGCCTCAGGCCGGCGATCAGACACCGCTGACGATCACGCCCGGACAGCTCAAGCGTGAGCGTCTGCGGTTCTCGGAATTCCGCTTCACGCGCACGCCGTCGGGGCAGTGCTCGTGCGAGGTGGAACTCGAGTGGATCGACGGGGTCCGAGTGCTCGGCAAGGCGAGCGGGCAATCGAGTCCGATGGGCGACCTGCGCATCGCCGCCGACGCGGCGCTGCGCGCGCTCGAGGCGTTCTCGGGCAATGCACTCGTGTTCGAGCTCGTCGGCGTCAAGCTGCTGCGCGCGTTCGACGCGAACGTCGTCATCGTCTCGGTGATGGTGAAGCGCGGCGACGGCCCGCCGCGGCTGCTGGGCTGTTATCTCGCCGAGCACGACGCGATTCGCGGGAGCGTCGTCGCCGTGTTGAACGCGACGAACCGCGTGCTCGGAAACTTCATCGCGACGCGCTAGCGCCCGCCTCGAGGCCGCCGGCGGTGATGACGTTTCCTGCCTTCGCGGCTAGTTTGCGAATAACCAGAAGGGGAGAGTACGTGACGCGCTTCATGACACGCGCGGCACTGGCGGCGGTCTTCGCCGTCGTTGCCTGCCAGCACCCAGCGCCGACGACGGCGCCCGCTCCGGTCCCCTCGCCGGCCACACCCGCCGACGCCGCGCCAGCACCAGCTTCCGATACGGAGCGCGTTCCGCGCGCGACGCAGCCGCAGCCCGCGGCGGACAGCGCGAAGGTATCGAAGGCCGAGGTCAACAAGACCGCGCTCGAGGTCTTCGGCGACTCGGTCGCGCCGACCGTCGGGGGCGGCGATACGGTAACCGATGCGCCGGATGCCCCGTCGTGGGATCTCGACGTCCGTCCCTACGAGACCCAGGAGCGCGTCGCGCACTACGTGAAGCTGTTCAGCGGCGACGCGCGCGAGCGGATCCAGTCGCGCCTCGAGGCGGGCAGCCGCTACGAGCCGATGATGCGCGCCAAGCTGCACGCTGCCGGGCTCCCCGAGGATCTCGTCTATCTCGCGCTGATCGAGAGCGGGTACAACCCTAACGCGTACTCGCGCGCGGCCGCGGTGGGGATGTGGCAGCTGATGACGGGCACGGCGCGGGGCGTCGGGCTCCGCGTGGACTGGTGGGTGGACGAGCGCCGCGACCCGGTCCGCTCGACCGACGCCGCGATCCGGTTCCTGCGATACCTCAACGACCAGTTCGGATCGCTCTACCTCGCGGCGGCCGCGTACAACGGCGGGCCGGGACGCGTGTCGCGCGGCCTGGAGCGCTACGCGGACGACCTGCAGGGCACCACGGGTGAGGACCGCTTCTTCGCGCTCGCCGAGAAGGACTATCTCCGCGCCGAGACGCGCAACTACGTGCCGCAGCTCATCGCGGCGGCACTGATCGCGAAGGAGCCCGCACGGTACGGCCTGACGCTGCGCACCCTGCCGCCGTACGCGTACGATTCGGCGACCGTGCCCGCGTCCACCCCGCTCGCCGCCGTCGCGCGGGCCGCGGGTGTCCCCCTCGGCCAGATCGTCGAGCTCAATCCGCACGTCCTCCGTGGCGTGACTCCGCCGAAGGTCAGCTTCTCCGTCCGCGTGCCGGTCGGCGCCGCGGCGGGCTTCGATTCCGCCTTCGCGGCGCTCCCCGCCACCGAGCGCACCGCGTACACCCGCACCACGTCCAGGAAGGGCGAGACGATGGTGTCGATCGCGCGTCGCACCGGAGTGTCGTCGCGGCAGCTCGCCTGGTACAACCCCAGGCTCGAGATCGCGAAGAAGAGCGGCCGCGTCGTCGCCGGTCAGACCGTTGTGGTGCCAAGTGCCGCGGTGATCGCCGGCGCGCACGACGTTCCCGATCCGGCCATCGAGATCTACGGCTCGTCGCGCGCCGCGGTGTACCACACCGTGAAGCGCGGAGAATCGCTCGGCCTCATCGCCCGCCGCTACCACACCACCACCGCGGCGATCATGCGGATGAACGGGCTGCGGAAGAGCATCATCATCCCCGGGCAGCGGCTCGTCGTGAAGGGCGGGAGCGCCCGCGCGGCGAAGGGGAGCGGAAAGGCGAAGGCCTCCGCCCGGAAGAAGGCGTCGACCAGGAAGCGCTGACGCACGGCGGCCAGTGAAGCGAGAGCGGGCGGCGAATCGTGGATTCGCCGCCCGCTCTCGTCCTGCCCCCATCGATTCCGAATCAGTCCACGGTTCCGCGACCGTGGTACCCCTTCATGACGATCCGGTCGTAGCCGTTGGCCGGGTCGAGCCCCATCCCGAGCGCCGCGTCCACCGCGGCCGGCCCGCGGTTGTAGACCAGAAGCGCGATCTTCAGGTTGCCCTTGTACTCGCGGATGAGGGTGCGCAGGTAGCGGAACCCGACCCGGAGGTTGGTCTCCCGGTCGTAGAGCTTCTCGCGCGTGGCGCCCTTCACGAAGTACTGCGCGGTCGCGGGCATGACCTGGGTGAGGCCGATGGCGCCCACCGGGCTGGTCGCGCGCTCGTTGAAGTCACTCTCGAGCCGGACGAGCCGGAAGCCGAGGTCGGGTTCGATCCCCTCCGCCATCGCGATGTCGTAGATCGAGGTCGCGAGGTCGGCGGCGACGCGGTACTTGGACGAGTACGCGATGATCTTGTTCGCGCGGTCGAGCTGATTGCGGGTGAGCTCCAGCTCCCCCTTCGCCTCGCCCAGCTCGTCGCTCAGGCGGCGCGACTCCGAGGTCAGCCCGAAGCTGAACGGCGGCTCGGCGCGCGCCTCACCAACCGCGCTCCTGCTCCCCGCGAGGAGCACGATCGCGGCAACCGATCCCAGTGCGAGGAGCGAATTCTTGATTCGCGTCCTGCGCCGGGCGGCGTCGCCACGGTGCGCGTAGGTCCGACGGATGGGTTTCTTCATAAGACGTTGGTATAAAGTGACTTACAGCACACTCTGAGGAGAGTGCTCGCCATCGTGCCGGCACCCCAAGGGGCAACGGCCGTGCCACCTACTCCCGCCGCCAAGTCCCCGACCTGCCCCCGGCCTTCTCGAGCAAACAAACGTCGGAGATTAGCATGCTCTTATCTATCGCCTTGGCCATGTCATAGACCGTGATGAGGGTCACGCAAACGGCTGAGATCGCTTCCATCTCTACCCCCGTACGGCCAAAAGTTCGGGTTGTTGCAGTCGCACGGAGGCCTGGAAGCGCCTCGTCGACCTCGATCTCGACCTGGACGTCGGTGAGGGGGAGGGGGTGGCAGAGCGGGATGAGCTCCGCGGTGCGCTTGGCCGCCATCACCCCGGCGACGCGCGCCACCGCGATGACGTCTCCCTTGGCAAGCGTGTTGGCGCGGATGGCGGCGAGCGTCTCCGGCTCCATGCGGATCGTCCCCGTCGCGCGGGCCATGCGATCGGTCTCCGGCTTGGCGCTGACGTCCACCATGCGCGCCGCGCCGTCGGCACCCACATGGGTGAGTGGTCCGCGCTTGCGGCGGTTCGAGCTCACCGATCGCCTCCCAGGGCGCGGAAGAGCTCCGCGGTCACGAGGTTCGGGCTGACGTTGCCGGCGGCCAGCTCGCGGGCCCGCTCGACGGCATCGATGGCGCGCGCGGCTCGCTCGGCGCCGCGCTCGTCGCCGCGGGTCACGCGTGCCCTCGCGCGATCGTGCAGAAGGTCGGCGAGGGCGTCGAGGGTATCGGTGAACCGCCCGCGTGCACGCGTCGCGCCCTGAGCGAAGGCGACGCGCAGAGCGGTCGCGCGATCGCCCGATTCGGCCGCCTCGAGCATCACCTTTGCGCCGGCCCGCGCCGCGTCGCGCTCGCCGCCACCCAGCAACGTGCCCGGCGCTCCGCCAGCCAGTGCGATCCGGTCCGCCTCTCCCCGAGGGATCGGCTCCTTGTCGAGCGCCTCGCGCACGAGCGAATCGGCGAGGAAAGCGCGCATGTCCCCTTCAGCCAACGGTGGGACCCTCAGCGAGACGACGCGCGACCGGATCGTCGGAAGCAGGGCGCCCGGTTCGCTCGACGTCACGACGAGCGTCGTGTCCGCGGGCGGCTCCTCGAGCAGCTTGAGAAAGGCGTTCGCCGCCATGTCCGAGCCTTCCTGCGGGACCATCCGCTCCGCGTCGCCAACGACGAAGACCTTCCGCTTTCCCATCGCGGGGGACATCGCCGCGCGCTGAACGATCGACCGGACCGTCGCGACGAAGATTCCTTCGGAGCCGGAGGGCCGGGGATAGAGACCACCCGCGGCTACGCGCTCACCGATCGTTTCGGCGTAATCCTGCCGCACCTCCTCCGCACCGGCGTCGGCGTCCTTGAGGCGGGGACGAGGGAAGATCCAGTGAAGATCGGGATGCGCGAGCTCCGCCGCGTAGCGGCAGGACTGGCAGCGGCCGCAGGGTCGATCGCTCGATTCGCAAAGGAGGAAGGTGCCCAGCCAGAGACCGAGCCGCTGCTTGCCGACTCCCGCCGGACCGTGCAGAAGGAGGCTGGCCGGCAGCCGGCTGTTCGCCGCGGCGTCGGCCAGACGCTGGCGGAGGGCAGCGTGTCCGTAGATCGGGACGATGGGCACGCCGGAATATGGACCCCCTGCCGGCGCGCGGGGAGACTTGAAAAACCGGGCCGGTCAGCTCAGGCCGGCAGCGGCTCGTCGGGCTTCGCGGCGAGAGCGCTCGCGAGCCAGAAGCGCGCTCCGTCGAACCAGAAGATGGCGAGCTGTCGGTACTGCTTCGCCTTCGCGATCGCCTCGTCCTTCGGAAGGAGCGCCGCGACCGCGTGCTCCCGATAGTCGCCGTCCGGCGCGACACCGTCGCAGCGGAGGAAGCGGACATCCGCGTCGCGAAGCTCCGCTTCCAGCCGCTCGCGCCGCTCGGCGTTCCTGCGCTCGGCCGCTTCCTCGGCGCGGTCGGTCGGGGCGTCTTCGGCGTTCTCACCCCACGGGTTCTCGGCGGTGAAGATGGTGAACGGGCGCGCCAGGCCGAGCTCCTCGAGAACGGCGCGCTCGGCGCGACCCACCGGTTTCCGGAGGTCGATCCGTGGAGCTCGCGGGACGAGGAACTCGAGCACCGTGCAGGGATACGGCGCCCATTTCTCGTCGACGAGGCG
>DATAIN010000579.1:0-2648 GCA_036262635.1 Gemmatimonadaceae bacterium
CTTCATCCTCGAGCGCGAGCCCGGCACGTTCACCTTCGAGGGGACCGCGGGCCGCGGTGAGCTTCGCGGGAGCTACACTTTCGTCGGCAGCGGGCCTTTCGTCGCCGCGCTCCGTCGCCGCGGCTTCGGCCGGCCGAGCGACGCGGACGCGGCGCGACTCGCGGTCGGCAACGTCGAGATCACGCTGATCGACGAGTTGAACGCGAGCGGGTACGCGCAGCCAACGATGCGCGAGCTCGTCCGAATGGGGCTGCACGGGGTCGACATCGCGTTCGTGCGCCGCTTCTCGGCGGCGGGAATCCGCGTCGCCGACGCGACCGTGCTCACGAACTACTTGGATCACGGTGTGACTCCCGAGTACGTCGCGGACATGCGGCGCGCGGGATACGGTGACGTCACCCCCGCGGAGCTCGTGCGGCTCAAGGACAACGGAGTGGATCCGCCCTTCGTCGCGCAGCTCGCGGCCGTGGGCTACAACGGCGTCTCGGTGGAGGATGCGATTCGCGCCCGCGACCACGGCGTGGACGCGACATTCGCGCAGGACTTCCGTCGCGCGGGCTTCTTCAATCTCACCCTCGCCGAGCTGATTCGCCTGCGCGACCACGGCATCAACGCCTACTTCGCGAGTCAGCTCCGCGAGCGGAAGGGCGCGATGCCGTCGGCGGAGGATCTCGTCCAGGCGCGCCAGCGCGACCAGGGGTTGTAACCGCCGAGCGAGGAGCGTTGCGGGGACAGGGGCGGTATTGCAGCTTCGGTGCGCCGCTCCTCCGTCCAGCCCGCACCGACTCCTTCCCCGCCGACGATGCCTGACGAGCGCGATCCCGCCCCGTCCACGAACCACCTTTCCCGCCGCACCTTCGTCGGGGCCGCGCTCGGCGCGGGAGCAGTCGCCGCGCTCGGCAACTTCCGGCTGCCGGAGATCGCGCACGCCGCGCCTGCGCCGGCCCCGACTCCCACGCCGCGCGCATTCGCGCTCGACGAGGCGACGATCGCCGAGCTCCAGCGAATGATGACCGCCGGAGAGCAGACCTCGCGATCGCTCTGCCAGGCGTATCTCGGCCGCATCGCCGAGATCGACGGCGCGGGCCCGACGCTGCGATCGGTCATCGAGCTCAATCCGGACGCTCTCGGCATCGCGGACGCGATGGACACGGAGCGGCGCGCCGGAAAGACGCGCGGGCCGCTGCACGGAATTCCCGTGCTGATCAAGGACAACATCGCCACCGCGGACGCGATGCAGACCACCGCGGGCTCGCTCGCGCTGGTCGGGGTCAAGCCGCCACGAGACGCGTTCATCGTCACGCGGCTGCGCGATGCCGGGGCCGTCATCCTCGGCAAGACCAACCTCAGCGAGTGGGCGAACTTCCGCTCGACGCACTCGTCCTCGGGTTGGTCGGGACGCGGGGGACAGACGCGGAATCCCTACGCGCTCGACCGTTCTCCCTCGGGATCGAGCTCCGGCTCGGGCGCCGCGATCGCGGCGAGCCTCGCCGCGGTGGCGATCGGCACCGAGACCGACGGCTCGATCACATCACCATCGGCGGCGTCGGCGCTCGTCGGCATCAAGCCGACGGTCGGGCTGGTGAGTCGCTCGGGCATCGTTCCGATCTCGCACACCCAGGACACCGCGGGCCCGATGGCGCGGACCGTCACCGACGCCGCGATCCTGCTCTCCGCGATCGCCGGCGCCGACGCGACCGACGCGGCGACGAAGCGCGCCGCGGGCCGCGTCGCCGGGGATTACACGAAGTTCCTCGACGCGAACGGCCTGCGCGGCGCGCGGATCGGCATCGCGCGCAAGCGCTACGCGGGCTATCACGACGCGACGGACGACCTGTTCAAGGAGGCGATCGCCGTGATGCGCGCCCAGGGGGCGACGATCGTCGACCCGGCGGACCTCGCCACGGCGGGGAAGTTCGGCGACGACGAGTTTCAGGTGCTGCTCTACGAGTTCAAGGCGGACCTCAATGCCTATCTCGCGGCGTGGGCGCCTGGCGTTCAGGCGAAGACGCTCGCCGAGCTGATCGACTGGAACAAGTCGCACGCGAGCGACGAGATGCCGTACTTCAAGCAGGAGATCTTCGAGATGGCGCAGAAGAAAGCCGGACTCTCCGACGCGAAGTACCGCGCCGCGGCGGCGAAGGCGAAGCGTCAGGCCGGCGCCGAGGGGATCGACGCGACGCTGAAGGCGCACCGCCTCGACGCGCTCGTCGCGCCGACGCAGGGCCCCGCCTGGCCGATCGATCTCGTCTACGGCGACCCGAACGTCGGTGGCAGCTTCACGACGCCCGCCGCCGTAGCCGGCTATCCGCACGTCACGGTGCCGATGGGCGCCGTGATGGGGCTGCCCGTGGGAGTCTCCTTCGTCGGGGGCGCCTGGAGCGAGCCGACTCTGATCAAGCTCGCCTACGCCTACGAGCAGGCCACGAAGCTTCGCACCACACCGAAATTCCTGCCCAGCGCCACGTAAGGAAGATGTCGTGCATCATGCATCGCCCATCAGCATCGTGCATCGCGCATCGCTCGTTCGCCTGCCCGTGCATCACTTCACGATCGTGAAGTTGAATGGCATCTCCACCACCTGGATGACCGGTCGCCCGTTCAGCTCCGCCGGCCGGAAGCGGGACTTCGCTACCGCGCGCTGCACC
>DATAIN010000580.1:0-3842 GCA_036262635.1 Gemmatimonadaceae bacterium
ATCGTGCAGCTCGTCGAGCAGCCCGTCCACCGCTTTCTGGTAGAGCTGACCATCGCCCAACGAATCGACGTACGACTGCGCGACGAGCGTCCTGACCTTGTCGAACAGTCGCGCGCCGGAGCCCGCCGAGCTCGTGCCCTGAAGCCCGCGCTCCATCAGCCAGCCGCCCGACGCGAGCGCCGTGCAGAGGACGAGAGTGACGATCAGCGCCCGCGAACGCATTGCCATGTGTGCTCTACCGGATGATGCGATGACTCAGTCTGCGAAAATGTCGGGCCAGCGCGCCGCGAGCAGCTGGTGGATCGCTCCTTCCACTTCCTCGGCGCTCCCGCCCCCCTCCACCGTCGCGATCGGGCCGCACTCGGGGTGCGAGCCCTGCCACGCCGGCGTCGCGAAGAGCGCGAACGCGTCCTCCACGCGCCGGTGGAATGCTTCACCTGACGATTCCATCCGGTCGCGAGTTCCACGCCGGTCCGCCCGCCGCATCCCTTCGGCCGAGGAGAGCCGGAGCAGGATGGTCAGGTCGGGGACGAGTCCCCCCGTCGCCAGCGCGTTCGCCCCCCGCACCGACTCCTCCGAGAGCCCTCGGCCATACACCTGGTACGCGTACGTCGAGAGGAAGAACCGATCGAGCGTCACCACCGTTCCCCGCCCCATCGCGGGCCGAACCACACGACTCACCAGCTCGGCGCGCGACGCGATGAACAGCGCCGCCTCCGCCGCGGGGCTGATCTCGCTCGCCGGATCGTCGAGGAGGATCTGCCGGATGCGCTCCCCGAGCGGTGTCCCGCCGGGCTCGCGGAGCTCGAGATGGCTCTTCCCGCGCGCCTGCAGCCGCGCGCCGAGCCGCTTCACCTGGGTCGACTTGCCGGCGCCTTCCGGCCCCTCGATCACGAGGAGCACGCCGCGCCCGTTCCCGCTCATCGGTCAGCCGAGCGTGATGATCGAGCTCGTCGCGCCCTTCTTGATCCCTTCCACGATCCAGTCGTTCACCTTCATCATCAGCTTGTCGTAGTTCTCCTGCGCCACGACCAGCCGCTGATACGTCGCGTTGCGCTGCACCTTGCCGAGCAGGTCGTCGAGGCTCTGCTCCATCTCCTCACTCGGCCGCTCGCCGCGCTCGATCATCTTCTGCGCGTCGGTGCGCAGCGTCTCCATCTGCTGCAGCAGCGCGACCGCCTCGCGGTCCCCGCCGAGCGCGTCGTTCGCGCGCTTCACCGCCTGGTATTCGCTGCTCTGCCCGATCAGCCGGCCGAGCTCCCTGGCCTTGTCGTCGATCATCTCGCTCCTCGCGTCGTCCGTCCGGACGGCCCGTCGTTAGGCATCGCTGCCGTGTCGCTCGCGCGCCGCGCGAGCACGAATCGCTCGCGGCCCGTCAGATCGAGCCGCACCTGCACCCGCTCGTAGCGCCCGTCCGCCGCGGCCAGCTCCGCCGCGAGCGAGGCGCGCCGCGCGTCGACTTCCATCAGCAGCTGGCCGCCCGGCTCCAGCGCGTCCGCCGCCTCGCGGACCAGCGCCGCGATGTGCCCCATCCCGTCGCTCCCCGAGTATAGCGCGAGCGCGGGCTCCCAGTCACGCACCGCGGCCGGCAGGGCCGAGGCCTCCCCCGCCGCGATGTACGGCGGATTGGACACGACTACCCGCGCCCGGATGCCGCGGGCGGGCCCGAGCAGCGATCCGACTCGGAGCTCCACCGGGGCGCGCAGTACCGGCGCGAGCGCCGCCGCGTTGGCGCGCGCGACGGCGATCGCATCGCTCGAGACGTCCGTCCCGACCACCCGATCGAAGCGACCCTCGCTCGCCAGCGCGAGCGCGATACACCCCGAGCCGGTGCCGACGTCGATCGCGACGCCGCCCTCGCCGGCACTGTCGAGTGCGAGCTCCACCAGGAGCTCGGTCTCGGGTCGCGGGATGAGCACGCGCTCGTCCACCGCGAGCGTGAGGTGCCGGAAGTGCGCCCGCCCGGTCGCGTATTGCGTCGGCGCGCCTCGCGCGCGGCGTTGCGCCGCGGCGAGCAGAGTCTCGCGCGTATTTGACGCGAGCGCGTCGTCGCGGTGCAGAACCAGCCACGATGCGGGCGCATCGATCAGCGACAGCAGCAGCTCGCGCGCCTCAGCCTGCGCATCGGCGACGTGCGCGGAATCGCGGAGCAGCGCCGCCGCGGCCGCAACTGCGCCCGCGACCGTCTCCTCGCGTGCTCCAACCATCTCACGCCCCACGCAGCCGCTCCTCGACGTCGGCGAGGCGCAGCGCCTCGATCAGCGGGCCGACGTCACCATCGAGCACGCGCGACAGCTCGTGCAGCGTGAGGTTGATGCGATGGTCCGTGACGCGGTTCTGCGGGAAGTTGTACGTCCGGATCTTCGCCGAGCGGTCGCCGGTGCCGACCTGCGTCTTCCGCATCCGCGAGCGCTCCGCCTCCTGCTCCGCGACACGCAGGTCGAGCAGTCGGGCGCGGAGGACTTCCATCGCCTTCAGCTTGTTCTGCAGCTGCGACTTCTGGTCCTGCTGGCTGACGACGAGCCCCGTCGGCACGTGCGTGATGCGCACCGCGGAGTCGGTCGTGTTCACGCTCTGCCCGCCGGGTCCCGACGAGCGGAAGACGTCGATCCGGAGGTCCTTGTCCTCGATCTTGACGTCGATCTCCTCGGCCTCGGGGAGCACGGCCACGGTGGCGGCCGAGGTATGGATCCGCCCCTGTGCCTCGGTCGCTGGAACGCGCTGCACGCGATGCACCCCGGACTCCCACCGCATCGAGCCGTACGCGCCGTCGCCGGCGAGCTTGAAGACCGCCTCCTTCAGACCGCCTAACGTTCCCTCGGAGAGCGAGATGACCTCCTGCCGCCAGCCGCGCGTCGACGCATAGCGCGTGTACATGCGATAGAGGTCGGCGGCGAAGAGCGCCGCCTCGTCGCCCCCAGCGCCGGCGCGGATCTCGACGATCGCGTTGCGGTCCTCGAGTGGATCGCGCGGGATGAGCAGCGGCTTGAGGGCGCTCTCCATCCCCGGGATCGCCGCCTCCAGCCGCGCCACTTCCGCGCGCGCTTCGGCCGCCATCTCGGGGTCGTCAATGGAAACGAGCTCGCGCGTCTGCGCGAGCTCGTTCTCCGTCCGGTGCAGCCTCGCCGCGAGCTCGACGACCTCGGAGAGCCGTCTATGCTCCCGGCCAAGCTCGGCGAGTCTCGCGTTGTCGCGAGCCACGGATGGCTCGGACAGCTCCCGCTCGATCGCCGACGCACGCTCCAGCGCGTCGGCGAGCCGATCGCGCAGGAGACTGTCGGTCTGTTCGCTCAGGCCTTCTTCCCGAACTTCTGGCGGAAGCGGTCGATGCGCCCCGCGGTGTCGATGAACTTCTGCTTGCCCGTGTAGAACGGGTGGCACTCCGAGCAGACGTCCGTGTGCATCTCGGGGATCGTCGAACGGGTCTGGAACGTGTTGCCGCAACCGCACTTGACGGTCGCCGTGGCGTACACGGGATGGATGTCGGTCTTCATGGCGATCCTCAGTCGGTAGCGTGGAACGATCAGCCTGATAATCTAGCGGAAACCAGCCCTAAAAGACAAGCGCGCAACGCGTTGCGGGTTTGACACCGGCAGCCGGCCCCGGTAACATTGACAGGATCTACACCATGAACGCGGCACGGACGGGAATGGTTCGCGGTCATGGTGAGTCCTTCCGGAGCGGCCAGCTCCGTCCTCCGCACTGACCCCATCATGGAAACCCTGGACTTCCTCGCGACGGTGCCGCTGTTCGCCAGCCTCGAGCGGGACGCGTTGCAGGAGTTTGCGTCCATCACTCGGGAAAAGACCTATCCGAAGGGCAGCGTCATCCTCTTCGAGGAC
>DATAIN010000581.1:0-3775 GCA_036262635.1 Gemmatimonadaceae bacterium
GGGGGTTGCATCGAGCTATTGCTCATCAAACCCCTCCCTGCCCTCCATGGCTCCTGTGATTCACAGCCTGGCAATCGACGGCTCGTGGCTTGAGCCTTTCAGCCCGCCCCCTCGTCCAGCTTCGTCGCCACCGCCCAGGCAAGGAGCGGAACCATGATCTCGTGGTGGCCGGTGATCTCGTAGCCCTTGCCGCCGTGAAGTGTCGGGCGCTGGACGACGTTCATGCGCGGCCGGTAGTGACGTTGCATGTCGAGGTCGCAGCTGGTGAAGCCGTTAGGCTTTCCGTCGCCGCTGAGGTTGCGGGCGATGGTGAGCGCCTTGAGGAAGACCTCGGGCATGATCACCGCGCTGCCGAGGTTCAGGACGACACCGCCGTCGTCGAGGCGAGCGATGGAGTGCGCGAGGCGCCGGAAGTCGCGATGGCTGGTGTCGCCGATCGCCGCGCCGCTCGCCGCGGGGTGCTGGTGGATGATCTCGGCGCCGAGCGCCGCGTGGACGGTGGCCGGAACGCCGAGCCTGTGCGCGTTGAAGAGGACGGAGAGCTCGGGGTGAACCAGCTCGCGGCGCGACATCGCGACCGCGACGGCCTCGCCCATCCCGATGTCGTTCTTCATCCCGGCGACGAACGCCTCGTTGAGCTCGCGCCCCGTCTCCTCGGCCATCCCGAAGGTGCCGTCTTTCAGCCCGGCCGCGACATCCTCGGACGTTCCGCCGAAGCGCGCGATCTCGTAGTCGTGGATCGCGGCCGAGCCGTTCATCGCGACGTGGGTGACCACGCCGCGCGACATGAGATCGACGAGCACCGGCGCGAGCCCCGTCTTCACGACGTGGCCGCCGAGCATGACGATGACGCCGCGCTCGCGGCGGTGCGCGGCGACGATGGCGTCGACGACGGCGAGGAAATCGCGCGCGACGAGAACATCCGGGAGGGCGCGCAGAAACGCGCCGAAGGAGCGATCGCTTCCCGGGGGAGACGCGAACTCCTCGGCGCGGACCTTGTTCGGCCGGCGGGCGATCGGGATCGTGCGAACCGCGGAGAGATCGGCCTCGCCGGGCGAGGCCGCCTGCTTGGGTGCTACCGGGCGTTCGCGGCCGCGGCCGGAGGGGGGCGGTACGATTTGAGGTACAGGTTGAGGGACCCGAAGGAGAGCTTCGACTTCATCTGCAGCATGATGCGCCGGTCGTCCTCCGAAAGCCAGACTTCCGCCTGCCCGTTCTCCGAGAAGATCCCCTTCGACTTGATGCTCGGCCGGATCACGATCGCGTCGAATGTGCCCGCGGGAACCTTGATCCGCTCCCGGCGCAGCACGGTGATCTTCACCGGGTTGCGATCGGGACGGAAGTAGCGGTTGAACTCGTAGGTCTTCCCGACCTCGAGGGGCACCGTGCGAATGAAGTAGAGGAACGAGCCGTCATCGAGCGGACGCTCGACCGAGGGCTTCTCCGGCTTGTCGTCCTCGATGTACGACGGGCGCTCCGGGAAGATCTCGAAGACGCGCTCGCGGTCGCGGCGCCCTTCGTTGATGTCCTGCTTGTGCCGCAGCGAGGCGAGGGTGGTCGTCTCGATCCAGCTCTCGAAGCGGTCGTCCACCTTGTAGAAGAACGTCCCGCCCTTCACCCGAAAGACGGTGTGCCAGGTCGGACGGTTGCGGATGTTCTCGTAGCCGACGACCTCCATCGACCCGTTGCCGACGCTGACGAAGCCGAACTTCACCTCGTAGTCGAGCCGCTCGCCCACGTCGAAGGGAACGGTGAGCGCGGTGTCGGCGGCGATCGTGGCCGCGCCGGCATCCGGCGAGAGCGCGGGTGCCTGCGGCGCGGTGAGCGCGAGGATGACGGCGAGCAGGTTGGCGAGTGGCATCATGAGGTTGGTGCGGCCTCCCGGCGCGTCTGGGGCACTGTCGACTTCGCCGACCGCCCGAATCGGTACAGGTCTTTCGCGACCGCCCAGGGGCGGACCCGGCTCTCGCGCGGGCGAAGGTCGTGGCGCGCCTCCAGCGCGACAGTCTCCACCCGGCGGGCCAGCGGTGTCGTCCTGAGGAGGAGCTCGACGTTGCCCGCCCACCCCTCGTTCAGGATCACCGGCTGCTCACCAAGCGACCTAAGCAGGTCGCGGACCACCGAGACGCGGAACAGGCGCAGCGAGCTGAAGGGGTCTGCCACTCCTGGTACCCGGACGAAAGGCTTGAGGATCCAGGGGGCGACGCGGCGCAGGTTCCGCTCGGGGCCTTTGGGATATTGCCGGTAATCCCGCTCCGCGACCACGATGTCCGCTCCGCCCTCGAAGCGCTTCACCAGCTCGGGAAGGCTCTCCGGCTGGTCGGTGAAGTCGCCCTGCATCGTGATCAGCGCGTCACGCCGCGGGTAGCGCGTCCGGTCGGAGGCCTCGCGCAGCAGGGCGTCGATCGCGCGCGCGTAACCGACCTTGCGCGCTCCCCCCAGGACGGTCAGCGGGAGCACCTTCGCGTAGGGCTCGAGGGTCTCGCGCGTCGCATCGGTGCTGCCGTCGTCGTAGACGATGACCTCGTACTCCCGCGAGTAATCCTGGAAGACCTTGCGGATCTGCCAGAGCAGGACGCCGATGGTCGCGGCCTCGTCGTGCGCGGGGATGCAGAGGTACAGCATGAACCTTGGTATCAGGGATCGGGGGCCGGGGGCCAGGCGTGAGGGACTGCGGGGTGTGCAGTTCCTGGAACCTGGCCGCCGGTCCCTGAATCTACACGCCCGCGGGGACGCGCGAGGCGATGACGCTCATGTAGGTGCGCTCCGTGCCCTCGACCATCGAGTCGACGTCGAACTCCGCGGCGCGCACGGGCCCCGCGCCGCCGAGTCGGCGACGCAGCCGCTCGTCGAGGATGAGTCGCGCCGCCGCTTCGGCGAAGCCGGCGAGATCGCCGATGCGCACCAGCAGCCCGTTCCGCTCGTGCTGCACCAGTTCGACGAGACCTCCCACCGCGAACGCCACCGGCGGAACGCCGAGCGCCATCGCGTCGATCACCGCCGTGCCGAGTCCCTCCGCGCTCGACGGGTGGAGCAGGACGTCGAGTCCCGCCATCGCCGCGTGGATCTCGTCGACGAAGCCGGCGCGGTACGCCTCGATCCCGCCGATGTTGCAGCGCCCACTCGACTGGCCGCCGAGGAGGACCAGCCGCGCCCTGGAGCGCGCTCCGGGGGGCAGCTTCGTCGCCACGTCCGCGAGGAGTCCGATCCCCTTTTCGGCGGTCATCGCGCCGACGACGCCGCAGAGCACCGTGTTCGGTGGCCACTCGCACTCGGCGCGCCAGTCGCGCGGATGGAGAGGCGGCGGCGCGGGGACGCCCGAGAAGACGACATCGATGCGCCGCGGGTCGACGCCGCCCCGGATCATCGCTTCGCTCACGGCGGTGGAGATCGCGATGAACCGCGCGACACGGCGCCCGTACTTGAAGCGCACCGACTTCGGCGTGAACGCGACACGGCGGGTGACGACGAGCGGGATGCGCGAGCCGATCAACGCCGCCATCGCGATGGCGTGGGCGCGCGCGTCGTGCGCGTGGACGACGTCGGGGCGCCAGGCGCGGATCAGCGCGCGAATGCGTCGCGCCGCGCGAAGGTCCCAGTCGGCGCGCATCGGCACCGCGGCGCTGGCGATCCCGCGCTGACGCAGCCGTTGGAGCAGGGGCGAGTCGGGGATGCCGACGACCAGCGGCTCGTGCCCTCGTGCGCGCAGGCCCTGCGCGAGCAGCCAGACCTGCCGCTGCCCGCCGCGCCATTCGCGGCCGGCGTCGATGTGGAG
>DATAIN010000582.1:0-1937 GCA_036262635.1 Gemmatimonadaceae bacterium
CCGCCCACCGAGCAGGCACGATGGACCGCGGCGACCAGCGCGCCGTACGATCCGTCTCGCGCCGTGCGCAGCTCACGCGGCAGGCCATCGCCGCGCCAGCGCTCGGGGAACTGCGTGAGCGCCCAGCGCGGCTGCGTGGGCAGCGCACTGCTCACGTACGCGCCCCAGCTCGACGGCGCTCCTGGCGTCGAGAGCTCCACAGTCACGGGAGTCGAGCGGCCGCCGGCGTCGATCGCCGGACGTCGGATCTCGATCGCGCCGCGCCACTCCGCGCCGAGCGCGGCCGCGACACCGCCCGGCTGCGCAGTCCATCCAACGAGCTGCACCCTGGCGCTGCGGAGCGCGCGCAGCCGCCACTCGGAGATGAAGACGCCGCCCGGGTGCACCGTGCGCACTTCGGTCGCGGTGACTCCATTCGACAGGCGGTACTCGAGCGTCAGCTCGGCGGGGGTCCAGCGGCGCGACTGGAGCTTGAGCGAGAGCTCGTGCCCCTCTTCGTCGAGGACGGCGACGGTGAACAGCGGAGCGACTTCCGTCTGGTACATCGTCGCGCCGTCCCAGAACCCCGGCATGTCGAGCCAGAGGGGCGCCAGGGGCGCGAAGATGGTCCCGTCGCCGCAGCCGAGGGACCACTTGTCGTCACGAGCGAGGAGCTCGAGCGGCTCGACCATCGTCGCGGCGCGCTGTGCCCGTCAGCGGAGCGCGGCGATGTGCTCCATCAGCTCCGCGTTGCCGCGCTTGTCACCCAGCTTCGACTCTACGTGCGCCCAGCGCACCACGCCGTCGCGATCGACGAGGAAGTAGGCGCGCTCCGAGAAGAAGGTGTCCTCGCGCAGCACGCCCCACGACCGTGAGGCCTCACGCTTGAAATCGCTCAGCAGATCGGCCTTCATCGCGTGCTTCGCCTTGAACTCCTTGAGCGTCGGCACCGAGTCCACGCTGATCGGCAGCACGACGACGCCCTTCCCCGCGAACTGGTCGAAGTTGTCCGAGAACTCGCAGAGCTCCGCGGTGCAGGTGCTGGTGAACGCGAGCGGGAAGAAGGCGAGCAGCACGGGCGACTTCCCGCGGAAATCGGAGAGCCTGACGGTCGTCCCGGCGGTGGACTGGAGTGCGAGATCGGGCGCAGCGTCGCCGGGGGCGGGGACGCGCGAGGTCGTGGCGGTGGCGGTCATGCGTGGAAGCTACGCCCGGCGCGGAGCGGGCGGGAGTGCGGTCAGGGGCCGACGACGGCCACGATGCCCACCTTCTGTACCTGCTCGATCGTCATCGTCACCGCGATGCCGTCATCGCGGCCGGGGTAGTAGCGCTGCGCCTTCACGATGTCCCTTGCCATCTTCGCGAGGTCATCCGCGTCGCTGTTGAGGAGTCGAACGTCGGTGACGGTCCCGGTGGCGTCGACGGTCACTCCCAGCCGCACCGATTGCGTGCGCTTCTCCACCTGCCGGGACAGCGCGGAGCCGAGCGGCGCGGCGTGCGTGAGGCGTCCACTCGTGCGCGGTGTCGGAATCGCAGTCGGAAGGCATTTCTCGCTGCGACCGACGCGATAGCCCGGAGTCGAATCCAGCTCGACGCGAAGGCGCACACCCCAGGCCTCGCCCGGTCGCTGCGGGAGAAGGGCGCTGAGGACGACGCTCTCGAGCACGGGAACCACGTCTTCAGCGATCGTCCCCTCGATCACCTTCACACGAGACGGTGCGCCGCTGCTGTCGAACTTGAGCGAGAGCAGCGCACTTCCCCGCGCCATCGCGATGCCGCCCTGCTCGAGCAGCGCCGGCACGGCATCCGTCGCGAGGAGGGAGTCCGCGGGAGGAAGCCGGTCGGGAAGCTGTGCGATCATGCAGCGCTGCGGCGGTGTGGGCGCCCAGTCGCTGAGGAGCACCGCGCGGCGATCGATGCCCCGCTCGTCCGCCCAGCCTCTCGGAAGCTTCGCCGCG
>DATAIN010000583.1:0-2465 GCA_036262635.1 Gemmatimonadaceae bacterium
CGACCATCACGTAGGTACGGAGGTCGAGCTTCCCCTCCTTCGCGAGCTGCTCGAACAGCTCGATGTTCGGCCGTGGCTCGCCGGCGTCGTGGATCCCGGTCAGCCCCCAGCGGTGCATCTCGTCGATCGCGGCGAGGGCGCGGCCGCGCAGCTCCTCGCGCGACGGCGCCGGAACCGCGCGCTCGACGAGTCCCGTCGCGTTGTCGACGAACACTCCAGTCGGCGCGCCGCTCGCGCCGCGCTCGAGCCGGCCGCCTTCCGGATCGCGCGTCTGCGCGGTGACGCCGGCCATCTGCATCGCCTTCGCGTTCGCGAGCTGCGCGTGGCCGTCCACCCGCTCGAGCAGCACCGGATGGTTCGGCACCGCGCGCGAGAGCGCATCGTGCGTCGGGAAGCGGGTGTCCCCCCAGTCGTTCTGGTCCCAGCCGCGGCCGATGATCCAGCTCCCCGCGGGAACCGTCTTCGCCCGCGCGACGACGCGCTCGATCACCTGCTCGTACGACGTCGTGCCGGTGAGATCGACGGTCCGCAGCGCCTGGCCGAGTCCCATGAAGTGCGCGTGCGCGTCGGTCATCCCCGGGATCACCGTCCCGCCGTGCGCGTCGACCACCTTCGTTCCCGGGCCCGTGAGCGCCTTCACCCCCCGCGCCGATCCGACGAAGAGGATGCGCCCGTCGCGCACCGCGAGCGCTTCGGCGGTCGGACGCGAGTCGTCCACCGTGTACACCTTCGCGTTCACGACCACCATGTCCGCCGGCCGGAGCGACGTCGCGGTGGAGCGGCCGGGCTGGGCGCGGAGACTGCTTGCGGCGATCGCCGAGCAGGCGGCGATCGCGAGGGCGGCGCGAGAAAGGTGCATCGGGCGTTGGGGGGCGGGTGGTGGGAGGTCGAAAGCTGATCGGCCGCCCGCACCCGCGCCAGCGCCGATCAGTCCGGGGTCGGCGTCGACGCCTTTCCGAAGCGGTAGCCCGCGCGAAGCACGAGCATCGAGTGCTCCTCGATGCGCCGCTCGCCGGCGACGGATGCGAAGTCGAAGCGCTCGAGCTGGTAGGCCAGCGCGAGGATGTAGCGATGCGAGACGTGCCGGATCCCCATCGACGCCGCGACGCCGAGATCCGGGCTCGAGTGCCGCGAGATGTGCACGATCGGCAGCAGCTGCGCGCCCGCCGTCCCCTCGATGCGACCGTCGAGCATCGTCATCCGCAGGTCGGGACCGAGCGAGACGCTGGTCCAGCGCTGGCGAGCGAGCGGGGAGGAGAAGGTGCGCGTGGTGATCGCGCCGCGCGCGTCGAGCCAGCGCAGCAGGCGCATCCTGCCGATCGCCGCGATCTCGCCCATGTCGCGCTCGTCGGCGGCGGGGCTCCGCGCCGAGAGGGTGCCCCCGACCGCGCGCAGCGCGATGAGCGTCCCCTCGAGCGGGATTGCCTCGAGCTGGACGCCGAAGAGTGGTCCCGCCGTGCGCTCGAAGCCGAGGCTCGCGTCCACGCGGTGATCCGCGACCGCGGTGACCACGCTCGCCGCCGGATGGAAGCGGTCGACGAGCCGGGAGCCGAGCGACTGCGCGCCGCCGGTCGCGGGCGAGAGCAGCGCCGCGGTTGCCAGCGCGGCCGCGAGAGAAGGGCGCATCACGGCGCCGCGATCTCGGGGATGATCACGACGCGCATCGCGGCGAGGCGGGCCGCGTTCCGGCGCGCGACTTCCGCGTTGTGCGCCGCGCGCTCGATGCGCCGCGCGTTGTTCGCCGCGATGGCCGCGGTGTTGATCGGGTGACGCCGCCGGTCGACGAAGGCGGCGAGCCCCCCTGCCACCGCTCCCGCCGCGGCGATCTTCGCGTACGGATGTCCGCCGATGCTCAGCCGCGAATGGCCGAGCGTCGGAATGACCAGCGCGAGCCCGGCGAGCGCGACGCCGCGCCCGAGATCCCGGCTCGCCACCCACGCCGGCCACCGCTCGGGGAGCAGCTCGCCGTCGCGGAAGGCGGGGAGCGTGTCCTCGAGCGCCTCGTGGTCGTGCGCGATCGTGAACGCGAACGAGGCGCTGTCGGTGACGTCCGCTGCGTTGCGCGCGCGCACGATGAGCGCGTATCGCCCCTGGCGCGCCGGCGCGCCGCCGATCATCCCGTTCCAGGCCACCTCGCGCACGCCGTCGCTCTCGCGCTCGAAGAGCACCACGCCCGTCGTATCGACCAGCGAGCGGACCTCGACCCGCACAGCCGCCTGCTGCGTCGAGACGAAGACGATGGCGACCTGCTCGCTGCGCGGGTCGAAGCGCTTCGGCGGGATCTGGCGCGCGCCGACGGCGAGGGTCCGCTGCCGCGCTTCGGCGAAGGCGGCCCCTCGACTTATGGCGGGCGCGACAAATCTTTCTTCTTCTTCTCGTATGAAGGGCTTCGCGCGAACTCCGCCGGCAGCCTTGTCACATTCGTCGAGACGCCCGAGTTTCGCAACCTCGTCACGCGAGTCAGG
>DATAIN010000584.1:0-8498 GCA_036262635.1 Gemmatimonadaceae bacterium
CGAGCGTCCGCTGCAGGAGCAGCCGCCAGTACCAATCCCCGAGCGCGGGCTGGCGGTCCATCTCGCCGCGCGCCGTGAGCGCCCGGTCGAGCGCCCGCTCGGGGTTGCCGAGCCCCACCTCCGCCGCACCGGAGAGCGTCAGGCAGAGGCGGCGCCATGGCGCGTGCGTGCGCTGATCGATGGCGGGGAGCAGGGCATCGCAGGTCGCACGCACCGACGCGAAGTCCATTGCGTAGAACAGCGCCCAGGCCCGGTAGAGAAGCAGCGTCTGGACGCGCACCGGGTCCCCGTTCTTCTCGCCGAGCGCGACGCCGGCGTCGAGCTCGCGCAGCGCCGTTCCCCATTCGCCGAGGAAGATGTATCACCACGGCACGATGAATTCCCGCGCCGAATAGGCGTAGCTGAGATAGATGCTCTGGACGGACCCACCGCCGAGCGTCGTCAGTGCTTCGATGGTATTCCGGGCCGCGGCCCGGTACCGCGAAGAGAAGAAGTCGAGGAGGTTGCAGTCGATCGCGTGCCACGCGACGACCTGCGGTGTTCCGAGCCGGCGAATCTCCGCCATCGCGCGCGCGCACTCCGATGCGTCGTCCGCATCCCAGCCCTTCGTCCAGATCCGCCGCATGAAGCCCTGCGCCCGAACCCGCGCGCGCGCCAGCGGATCCGGCGCGCTCTCGCTGAGTACGAGCGCCTCGTCGACGAGGGCGAGCGCACGCTCGCTGCTCTCCCAGGCGACCGGATAGACGCGGTCGACGAGAGCCTTCGCCGCTGCCTCGACGAGGCCATGCTGCATCGCGCGCTCCCGCAGGAGCGCGAGGACATCCGCGGCGTGGGTATCGAAGGTGCCGAGGTAGAGATCCGCGAGCGTGTCGAGGATCTCCGTCTCCGCCACGCCACGCTCGGCGGCGGGCAGCCTGCTCGCCAGGTCGAACGCGTGCTGGAGATTGTCCTGCGCTTCCTCGAGGGCCGAACGCGTCGCGGCGACATCGGCGGCGCGCCGCAGGTACTTCACGGCGCGACCCCAATCGCCGCCCTTCTCGAAGTGAATCGCGAGCTGCGACGTCACGTCATCGAGCGAGCCGGCGAAGATCTCCTCCATGCGCTCGGCGCGGCGGCGGTGGAGCATCGCGCGCCGTGCCGGCGACTGTCGTGCGTAAAGAACCTCGCGATACAGCGCGTGCGCGAAGGCGTACCGCTGCATGACGGTGCCGTCCGGCATCTCCTGCGTGTCGGTGAGGCGGAGGATGTGGGCGCGCCGCGCGAGTGCGTCGCAGCATTCGTCGAACGCGTCGGCGTTCATGTCCGCCAGCGGCGCGCAGATCGCCGGCGCGAAGGACATCCCCGCGATGGCCGCGACCTCCAGCACACGCTGCTCCGCCTCGTCGAGGCGCTCGACCTGCGCCGCGATCATTTCCCGCAGGCTATCGGGCACCTCGAGCGAGATCTCCGACGCGGGCCTCCGTAAACGCCACCCGGGGTCCCGCTCCACGAACCCCCGCTCGACGAGGTGCTGGAGCACGGCAGTCATGAACAGCGGATTTCCCTCGGTGTGCCGGTGGAGGAGCCCCGCGATCGCCACGCTGTCGTCCGGCGCCGCGGCGTCCGCCGCCAGGTACGAGGTGACGTCCGCTTGCGTGAGGGGAGGCAGGACGATCTCGCGCGCGAGATGCCGCGCCACGAGGTCGCGCTTGAGCGAGTGCAGCGGTTGCGTCGAGCGCGCGACGTCCGATGGCCGGTAGGTGGCGACGAGCATGAGCCGCGTATGCGTCCCACCGCGGGCGAGGGCCGAGATGAAGTCGAGCGTCGAAGGGTCGGCCCAGTGGAGGTCCTCGAGCACCAGCAGCAGCGGCATCGACGCCGTGACCGCCTCCAGGGCCGCGCAGATCTCGCGCAGCATCCGCTCGCGAGTCGCGCCGAGGATCTCCTGGCCAAGCGTCTCGCGATGGCGCCGCGTGAGCAGCGCGGGGAACTGGACGAGCCACGTCGGGGCGTGCGAGGCGAGCGTCCCGACCACCGGCGACCCGTCGAAGCGGCGGCACAGCTCCCCGACCGCGTCGAGCACCGGATAGAACGCCTCCTTGCTGCCGAATCCCTCGACGCACTGACCGCGGGCGACGCGCAGGGCGGTGGCGGAGAGCGCCACCTGCCGCTGGAGCTCGACGACGAGCGCGGTCTTGCCGATCCCCGCCTCGCCCGTCACGAAGACGACCTCCACTCGCCCGGCGTCCGCGCTGCGCATGGACCGCCATAGCTCCGCGAGCACGCTCTCGCGCCCCACGAATCGGCCGGCGCTCTCCCGTTGGGCGTCGTCGAGCTGGACGGGTGCTTCGAGCGTGGCGACGAAGCGGTAGCCTCGTCGCGGCAGGGTCTCGATGAAGCGCGGGTGCTTCGGGTCGTCGTCGAGCGCCCGCCGCAGGTGAAAGATCTTGCTCTTCACCACCTGCGGCTCGATCGCGGTCCCCGGCCAGACCGCGTCGAGCAGCTCGCGATGCGTCACCAGCCGTCCCACGTGCGCAGTGAGGTGGTCGAGCACCCCGAACTCGCTCGCCGAGAGCAGGATCCGTTCGAGCTCGCCCGTCCCGGCCTTCCGCCAGAGACACTGGTTCACCGGATCGAGCTGGAATGTCGCGAACGCTTTCATCGCCGAGCCCGACACGGGGGGTGCCGTCAAGCCGCGGGAGACACCGAACATGGTCCCTCACCTTGGGGCGTTGCCATAGGGAGATTCCCTACAGACGCGGCGCGTCGCTGGGCGAGCGCGACCTCGGAGCGCAATTCCGTACCACCGTTCCGTTCAGGACGGCGCGCGCCGGCGTTGCGATGTTGTCGGAGTGCCACCGGGTACGCCGGGGGCCGCACCATCGAACGCGCCGCCGCGTGCGGCAGGAGAGGCGACAATGGCGACAAGAGCATCCGACCAACTCAGGTCCGCGTACCAGCGCGCGTGGTGGTCACTCGTTCTGCGCGGCCTTCTCGGCATCGCCGTCGGGGTGATCATCCTGTGGCGTCCGCTGGACTCGATCGCGGCGTTCGCGCTCGTGATCGCGATCTGGGCACTCATCAGCGGCATCGTGCAGATCGTGCACGCCTTCGACCTGCGCGGCCTCTTCTCACAGTGGTGGGCGATGCTGATCAGCGGAATCGTCGGCGTCGGCTTCGGGGTCGCCGCGCTGTACTACTATCCGAGTCTCTCGCTCACCTTCGCCGTCGCCTGGACGATCTGGTGGCTGCTCTTCACCGGCGGGGTCGCGATCTACATCGCGTTCCAGGAGCGCCGCTACGGACTGCCGTGGGGATGGACGATGACGTTCGGCGCCGTGAGCGTGGCCGCGGCGGTGTTGGCGGCGGTGTACCCCGGCGTCACGCTCGCGACGATCATGGGGCTCGTCGCCGGCTATTCCATCGTCGCCGGCATCGTGCTTCTCGTCGGCGCATACAAGCTCTCGGCGGCGAAGGACGCGATCGCCGCGGGGTTCCACTCCGCCCGGCCGGTCTGAGCGGAGCGTGGAGGATCGATGTCGCTGGCGGAAGGCACGCGCCGGCCGAAGGCGGACCGGGAGATCGAACGCGACGTCCTGGCGGAGGTGAGGATGCGCCAGGACGTCGCGGACCAGGGCCGCATGGACGTCACCGTGGACGGCGGCGTCGTGCAGCTGAGGGGCTTCGTCGCCAGCTACGCACAGAAGGTGGCGATCGAACGCGCAGTCGGCCGCATCGTCGGCGTCCGCGACGTGCGCGACTACGTCGAGGTGCGTCCGCGCGAGCACGACCAGCGGGATGACTGGGAGATCGAGCGCGCGGCCGCCGCCGCACTTCAGTGGGATGCGCGCGTCCCGGCGGGGGTGCACGCCGAGGTGACGAACGGCGTGGTCCGCCTCGAGGGGGCCGTCGTCCGCTTCGCGCAGCGCGAGGCGGCGGATGAAGCAGTACGGAATCTCGTCGGCGTCCGCGACATCGTGAACGAGATCAGGCTCGTGCCGGTGCCGTCGTCCGCCGATCTCGAGCCCGAGATCGTGGCCGCGATTCACCGGCGCCTCGGCCCGCAGGCCCGACAGATCCAGGTTGCCGCCAACGCTGGCGTCATCACGCTCGCCGGCGTGGTGCCCTCGTTCGAGCTGGTCGACGACGTCGAATACGTCGTCCAGTCGATCCCCGGCGTCGCGCGAGTCGTGAATCAGCTCCTCGTCGCATGATCGGCCGCGTGCCGCCGCAGTTTCGTTCCTCAACGACGTTCACGACGGCGCCGTCGTCGGCGCCTACACTGCACCGTCCCTCATGACGGAGGTCACCATGGCAGGCATCACGGTAGTGGGGTTCCAGGGAACCCATCGCGCATCGGAGGTGCTCTATCAGCTCCTCGACCTGAACGCGAGCTGGACGATCGACCTCAACCTCCGCGACGCCGTCGCGGTCTATCGCACGAAGGACGGCCGCCTGCGCGTCGAGGACAGCGTGCAGGTGACGCCGGGTGAAGGGGCGGTCTCGGGCGGCGCCATCGGCGCGCTGATCGGCGGCCTGCTCGCGGCCCCATTCACCGCCGGCGTGAGCGCGGCGACCGCGGCCGCCGCGGTGGGCGCGGGTGCCCTCACCTTCGGCGCGACCGGCGCCGTCATCGGCTACGCCGACAGCTCCGACATGAAGGACATGTACGGCATCTCGGAGGACTTCGTGCGCAGCGTCGGCGGGATGGTGCAGCCCGGGCAGTCCGCGCTGTTCATCTACGGCGACGTCCGCGATCCCGAGAACGTCGCGCGAAACTTCCGCGGCTATGGCGGGAACATCCTCTACACGACGCTGAATCCGGTGACCGCGGCGCGCGTGCAGCGGACGATCGGCACGCAGCAACAGCCGGCGTCGGCGCGCTGAGATTCGCATGCACCGCGCGCGCGCAGGATGGCTGCTCGCCGGCCTCGCGGCGACCGTCGCGTGCACGGTGTCGACGGAGACGGAGCGGGAGCTGGGAGTCGACTATGCCGCATCGGTCGACTCCCAGGTCCCGATGCTCGAGGATTCGATCGTCGTGCAGTACGTGACCCGGCTCGGACGGTCGCTCGCCTCGCACACCAGCCGTGCGGACCTCGACTGGCGGTTCAAGGTCGCGAACGTCTCCGCCGTGAACGCATTCGCGCTTCCGGGCGGCTTCGTCTACGTCACACGCGGGTTGATCGAGCATTCGGACAGCCTCGACCAGCTCGCCGGCGTCATGGGGCACGAGATCGGCCACGTCGTGCGTCGCCACAACATCAAGCAGCTCGAAGAAGCCGAGCGCAGGGACGTCGGGATCGTCGCGCTCTGCACCCTGACCCGCTTCTGCCGGTCGCTCGGCGGCGCCATTGCCGTGCGGATCGGCGCGGAGGCGGACGCGGCGCAGTACAGCCAGGCGCAGGAGACGGAAGCGGACTCGGAGGGCGTGGTCAATACCGTTCGCGCCGGGATCGATCCCGAGGGACTGCCGCAGTTCTTCGCGAAGCTGCTGGCGCAGCGGACGGAGGATCCGACGCCGATCGACGCATTCTTCGCCACGCACCCGACCGACGAGGCGCGCATCGTCGCGGTGCGCCGGCAGATCGCGAAGGCCGGTGTCCGGCCGGCCGCGCTCCTGCGTGACCGGCCCGACTTCCACGCCATGCTCGACCATCTCCGCTCGCTCCCACCACCGCCACAGTACGACACGGTGGACGTCGCGACGCGGGTGCACTGAACTCCATGGAGGAAGCGAGAATGGCCACTCAACGAACCGACAGGGAAAGGAACCTCGCCACCGAGAAGTTCGAGGCCGAAGTGAGGGAGGCCGAGGCGAGGCTGAGCGCGATGCAGGCCGACGCCGAGGCGCGGAAGGCGAAGGCGGAGATGGACGAGATCTCCGGGCTCGCCGCGGCCAAGGACCGCGTGCGCAAGGACGTCACCGTCCTGAAGCAGAAGATGACGGCGGAGTACACGTCCGCGAAGCGCGAGGTCGAGCAGGAGATCCGGGAGCTCCAGGTCGGCATCGAGCGCTTCAGCGAGAAGTACAGCGCCTGGGATGCGGCGCGCGAGCGCCGCTTCAACGCCCGGCTCGACGAGGCCGACGCGAAGCTCCGGGGCTGGAAGGCGAGATCCGACCAGCGCCGCGCCGACGGGGCGATGAGCGCCAGCGACGATCTCTCGAAGCTCGAGGAGAAGATCGCGATCGCCCGTGCGCGCGCGGCCGAAGCGAAGCACGAGAAGTACAGCGCGAAGGCGCAGCGCGCGATGCAGGATGCGGCGCGCCACTTCGACGAGGCATACGACGCCGCGGCGCGGCGCTACGGGCAGGACTGACTCGGCGCAGACCGGGACCGTGAGCGCCTGACGTCGCCGGCTGACGGGAAGCGACACATGTCGACACCAGAGGCGGGCAAGCAGCAGGAGCCATCGACGCGGCGGCGTATCTCGTCGCGCACGCTGCTGAACTTCGTACTCGTGCTGATCGCGAACTATCTGCTCATACAGGTCCTCTTTCCTCGCCCCAAGCCACTGTCCGTCCCCTACACCCTCTTCAGACAGGAGGTGAGCAGAAGGAACGTCGCGAGGATCTACAGTCGCGGCGAGCGCATCACCGGTCATTTCCGGAGCGCGATCACCTATCCCGGCGCGGGCGACAGCGCGACCCGCGCCACGCCGCGCACGGGCAGCGATTTCTCCACCACCCTCCCCGCGTTCGTGGACCCCGGACTGGAATCGCTCCTCCTCGCCAACGACGTCGAGATCAGCGCCGAGCCGCTCCAGCAGGACAACCCGTGGATGAACCTCCTCCTGAGCTTCGCCCCCGGGCTGTTGCTGATCGGCGTCTACGTCTGGCTCTTCCAGCGCGCGGCGAAGCAGGGAGGCGGGGGCCTCGGCGGTCTCATGGGAATCGGGCGCAGCACCGCGCGCCGCTTCGACCAGGGGGCGGCCGGGAAAGTCACCTTCGACGACGTGGCCGGGATCGACGAGGCGGAAGCGGAGCTCGTCGAGATCGTCGATTTCCTGCGCGATCCGAAGAAGTACACGCGTCTCGGCGGTGCGGCCCCGAAGGGGGTGCTGCTCGTCGGCGCGCCCGGCACCGGGAAGACGCTGCTCGCGCGCGCGGTCGCGGGGGAAGCCAATGTCCCCTTCTTCTCGATGAGCGGCTCGGAGTTCGTCGAGATGATCGTCGGCGTCGGTGCGGCGAGGGTGCGCGACCTCTTCAAGCAGGCGCGCGCGCACGCGCCGGCGATCATCTTCATCGACGAGCTGGACTCGATCGGACGGGCGCGCGGCCAGGTCGCGATCGGGGGATCGAGCGAGCAGGAGCAGACGCTCAATCAGATCCTGACCGAGATGGACGGCTTCTCGAGTCGCGAAGGGATCATCGTGCTCGCCGCGACCAACCAGCCCGACATCCTCGACAAGGCGCTCCTCCGCCCTGGACGGTTCGACCGGCGGGTCGTGGTCAACCTTCCGGACCGGAAGGGCCGCGAAGCGATCCTGAAGGTGCACACGCGCAGCACGCCGCTCGCGCCGGACGTGAAGCTGGGCGAGATCGCGGCGGCTACGCCGGGACTCTCGGGCGCCGACCTCCGGAATCTCGTCAACGAGGCGGCGCTGCTCGCCGCCCGCCGCGAGCAGGACGTGGTGCATGCGAAGGACTTCCTCGACGCGCTGGAGAAGATCGTGCTCGGGCCGGAGCGCCCGCTGCTCCTGAGCGACGCCGACCGCGAGCGGATCGCCTATCACGAGGGCGGACACGCCATCCTCGGACTCGTCGTGCCCGGCGCCGATCCCGTCCACCGCGTCTCGATCGTCCCGCGTGGCCAGGCGTTAGGCGTGACGTACCAGCGCCCCGACGCGGATCGCTA
Organism: Gemmatimonadaceae bacterium; assembly: GCA_036262635.1. Lineage (GTDB taxonomy): Bacteria > Gemmatimonadota > Gemmatimonadetes > Gemmatimonadales > Gemmatimonadaceae > JABFXC01. The sequence goes on from DATAIN010000584.1 coordinate 7,839, forward strand.
CAACTATCCCGAGGGCTACCTGCGCGCGCGCATCATCGGCATGCTCGGCGGGCGGGCGGCGGAGGAGATCGTCTACGGTACGAAGACGACGGGCGCCGAGAGCGACATCGAGCAGGCGACGGCGCTGGCACGGAGCATGGTGACGCGGTGGGGGATGAGCGAGCGGCTCGGCATGGTGCAGCTTGCCCCGCGCGAGAATCCCTACCTCCGGGGGCTGAGCGACGGCGTGGGGCCGCGCCCCTACGGCGAGTCGACGGCCGCGGCCGTGGACGACGAGGTCCACCGCATCATCGCCGAGTGCCACGAGGAGGCACGGCGTCTCCTCACGGCGCACCGCGCCGCGCTCGACGCACTCGCGCGGGCGCTGCTGCAGAACGAGACGCTCGACGAGCAGGCGATCCTCGCCGCGACGGGGCTCCGCGGAGCCGCTCCACTTCCGGCGACGCCCCTCCCCCTCGTTCCGTCGGCGGGTCGTGTCTTCGCCGCGCACTAGGGTGGCGTACGCGGCGGGCGCCGCCAGTCGGGCGATCGCCGGCGCAGTTTCGTTCCACAACGGCGTTCGCGACCCGGCTGCCCTCGCGCTATTACGATGCACCCTCCAACCATGGAGGAGACCATGCGAGAGCTCATCGTAGCGGGATTCGAGGGGAAACACCGCGC
>DATAIN010000585.1:0-6219 GCA_036262635.1 Gemmatimonadaceae bacterium
TTCGTCGACGACGGATCGGGTGACCGCTCGCTGGAGATGCTTCTCGAGCATCAGCGCGCCCACGCCGACAGGATCAAGGTGGTGAAGCTGACACGGAACTTCGGCTCGATGGCGGCGATCGCGGCCGGACTCTCGATCGCGCGTGGCGATGCGGTAGGGATGATCGCCGCCGACCTGCAGGATCCGCCGGAGCTGTTCGCCGAGATGGTCGCGCGCTGGGAGGCGGGCGCGAAGGCGATCTTCGCCGTGCGCGCCGACCGCGAAGGGTCGGCCGTCCAGAAGCTGTTCTCGAACAGCTACTACGCGCTGATGCGGCAGTTCGCACTGCCCGACTATCCCGCCGGTGGGTTCGACTTCTTCCTCGTCGATCGCCAGGTCGTCAACGACATCAACCGGATTCGCGAGAAGAACACGAACCTGATGTCGCTGATCTACTGGCTCGGTTACGAGCCGTCGACGATTCCGTACGTGCGGCGCGCGCGCACGAAGGGGAAGTCTCGCTGGACACTGTCGAAGAAGATCAAGCTGTTCATCGATTCCTTCGTCGCATTCTCGTACGTCCCGATCCGCTTCCTCTCCGCCTTCGGAATCCTCACCGCGTTGAGCGCGTTCGCGTATGCGGCCTGGGTCTTCTACAACTGGGCGGTGAAGGACATTCCGGTGAAGGGCTACGCGCCGACGGTCATCCTCGTCGCGCTGACCGCGGGCGTGCAGATGACGATGCTCGGCATCCTCGGCGAGTACCTGTGGCGGACCCTCGACGAGTCGCGCCGCCGTCCAGCCTTCGTGATCGACGAGGTGTACGCCGGCGAAAACGCACGCTCGGCGCAACCCGACCGCGCCTGGGGGTCGGAGGCGGCAAAGCCGGACGTCAGCGTGTGACCGCGGCGTCCGCCGCGCAACGCACCGGAGCCGTTCCGAGGCGCTCGACGAGCGCCACCGTCGCCGGCCCCGCTTTTCCCAGCTCACGGACCGACCAGCCGTCGCCGATGCGGCGCTCGCGCCAGAGGTAGAGCGGATCGTCGACGACAGCAAAGCGCGTCATCGAGCAGAGCCACTGATCACCCCGCACCACGTCACGGGTCAGGTAGCCCTCGCTGGCGAAAAGGGCCATCAGCTTGTATTCCTGGACCGATGAGGGTGCGCTCGCCGAATCCAGCGCGAGGTCCCAGTCGAGCGGATAGACGACGCGCCGGCCCGGCGACGAGTAGCGATGCGCCGGCCAGAAGTCGAGCGCGGACTCGACGACGACCGGGATCGACGCAGGCACGAGCGACAGATCCAGCGCGCGGAACCTCTCGCGCGACCGTCCCGCCAGCACCGCCGACGCGGCGAGCAGCACGAAGACGGCGAGCGCAAGCCACTGCACGTCGCGACGCGAAGCGGCCGTAGAATCGCGCCTGCGCCGTCTGATCGAGCAGGGCATCGGATCGAAAGAAGGTGAGCGCGAGCGCGATGGCGATCGCCGTGAACCCGAGCACGCGCCGGATCTCCAGCCAGAGAACCAGGAACGCCGCCGCGATGCACATGGCGGAGAAGGTGCACAGCGTCGCGGGGCCCAGCCCGACGAGCGCGCTCCACGGCCGCAGCACGAGCTCGTAGAGCCGCGGGTTGTTCTCCGCTCCCCGCGCGATCGCGCCGATCATGTGAGTGATCGACGGGTCGCGTATGAGCGTCTCCGTCGCGAGCTCGTCGTACCAGAAGTCGGGCCGCCGCGCGTCGATCGCGAGCCCGGTCGCGATCAATGCGATCGCGCCTAACGGCGGGACGGCGCGATCGCGGAGAACGCGAACGCTCAACGCGTCGGGACGACCCCGGACGTCCTGGTCTCGCTCACGCTGTGGATGGCCAGCTCGCCGTTCTGGTAGGCCACCGGCCATGGCAGATCCATCCCAGGTTCCGCGACGATGAAGCGTGCGCCATAGGCCCCGACGAATGCGGCCACTGCCTCAGCGCCACCCGCGGGATGATCCGCGAGCAGCTTCCGCGGCTGGTCGGCGAAGCGCTCCTTCGCGGTCCGGCTGCCGGAATAGACGTAGAAGCCATCCGGCGCCATCCGGATCGTCGGTCGCTCGCTGAGGGTTCGCCAGGGGAGATCGGGTACGGCGACGAGGAAGATATCACGCGCCGGCGTGTCCGTCCGCGCCCAGAGCTGCGCATCACGATTCGCGACCGCGAGCGGCGCCGCGGTCTCGCGCCCGGTGCGCCATGCCTGGAGTGCCGCAAGGGCGGCGAGCGCGCTGGGCAGGACGAGGTGGCGCGCCCGGGACCAGCGCGAGACCGGCGCTGCGGTCAGGGCCACAAGAAGCAGCAGCGGAATCGCGATCGCGAAGGCTTGGACCCCGAGGTACGTACCAGGCGCGAGCACCGCCAGCAGCGGGCGTCCGCTTCGTCCGGCGCCGCCGAGCACGCCGTAGGCCGCGGCGCCGATGACGAGGGCTCCCCACGCGAGCAGGAGTCCCGCCGAAAGGCGGACGCGTGGCCGTCCATTCCATTCCGCTACGAGCAACGCCAGCAGGGGTCCGAGATAGAGGCCGAACTGCTGTAGCCCGAGCAGGATGAGCAGGGCGCACGCGCTCACGCGCACGACCAGGGATTCCGAGAGCGCGCGGTCGACGAGGTAGCGCATCACGACCGGCAGCGTCAGCAACACCCAGATCAGCGTCGCGCGTGTCCCCACGAGCTGCGCCACCCGTGGAATGCCGACGACCATCGCGACGATGTGGACGGCGCTCAACGCCGCCGTCGCCGCCGATGCCGCAATCCACAGGCGCCGACCCGGCGCATCGGCGACGAGACGCGCGCGCCACGCGAGAAGCGCGAGCATCGCGTAGCCGACGAGCGTGGGTACGACGTTACCCCAGAGCCGCGTGCTCGCGAACGGATTGAGGTGGCCGTTCGCGCGCAACGCCGCGAGCAGATCGGCCGTGGCGAGCCGGTCCCCCGCGGCGCCACCGACCCATAGCGGCGGCACGACCGCGATGGCGACGGGAATCGCAAGCGCGGCCAGCGTTCTCGCGACGCCACGCCCGCCGCCCGCACGCGCCGAGAGAAGCAGGAAGGCGCCCGCGATCGCCACCATGCAGAGCGCCATCGATGGGTGAATGAGCGCCGCGACGGCGAGCGCTGCCACCAGTCGCCCGTCACGTCGGTCGAGGAGTGCAAGCGCCGACCAGAGGAGGAAGGGAACGGCGAGATGGCCTGGGTAGGGCCAGGCCATGATGCTCTGGTAGAGAGCGAGGTTCCATTGCCACGGCAGCGCGGCGAACGCGAAGAGGACTGTCGCCCACGCCGTCAGGCGACCGTTCGTGACACGGCGCGCGAACGCAAAAAGCGCAGCGCCCAACAGCGCGTGCTGCAGCAGGACGAACGCGATGGCGAACGCGTTCGGATCGATGCCGGCCGTGCGCAACGCGAGCGCGGGGAGCCAGTTCTGGATGGTGGTCGAAGCGAAGACGCGCCCGTAGGTGCTCAGCGCCTCGCCCGCATACCGCGCCGGCTCCGCGAGGTAATGCGCGAACACCACCGGATTGTCGTCGAGGATGGTGTTCGCGAGCCTGACCTGCGGGTCGCCCATCGTGATCCACCCGAGCACCAATGCCAGCGCCGCGGCGAGAATCACGTCGCGGATGGATGGGGAAGCAGGTTGTTTCGGCGTCGCGTCAGCTGCGCGCGGCACTCACCGACCCCATGGAGGTCGCGGGTGGAAGCTCGGTGCGCCGGGGGGCGCGCGTCGACGGTGCGGCGAATTCGGTGAAAGGCAGTCCGAGCACTCGCTGGGCGATGCGCCATGCCGCGCGGCCGTCACCATAGGGATTGATCGCGCGCGCCATCGCCTCGTGCGCCCTCCGGTCGTCGAGCAGGCGCTGCGCCTCGGCCGTGATGCGGTCGGCATCTGAGCCGACGAGTCGCACCGTTCCCGCATCGACCGCTTCTGGCCGTTCGGTCACGTCGCGAAGCACCAGTACCGGTACGCCAAGGCTCGGGGCCTCCTCCTGGATCCCACCCGAGTCGGTGATGACGAGCGTCGAACGCTTCATCAGGTGCACCAGCTCCACGTACTCGAGCGGCTCGACGAGCACGATGTGCGGATGATCGGCGAGAAGTCGGAACACCGGCTCGCGAACGTTGGGATTCGGGTGGACCGGATAGACCAGCCGTACCGACCCGCGATACTCGTCCGCGAGATCCCGCAGCGCCTCGCAGATGCGCACGAACGGCGCGCCGAAGTTCTCACGTCGGTGTGCGGTGACGAGCACGAGGCGGGGATCGGTCGCGACGTCGGCGGCGACCGCATGGCCTGCATCCGGGCGGACGCCGACGCGCTTCAGCAGGGGCAGCAGCCGGTCGGGGAGCGGCAGCGCCGCGACGTGCTGCAGCGCATCGATCACCGTGTTACCGGTGACCGCGATGTGGCTCGGATCGACGCGCTCAGCGGTCAGGTTGTCGCGCGCCCCGGTGGTGGGCGCGAAGTGCGTATCGGCGAGTACGCCCGCGACGCGCCGGTTGATCTCCTCCGGAAATGGCTCGTGGCGGTTGAACGTCCGCAGCCCGGCCTCGACGTGTCCGACGGAGCAGCGGCCGTAGAAGGCGGCAAGCGCCGTCGCCGCGACGGTCGTCGTGTCGCCCTGCACGAGTACCCAGTCGGGGCGCTCGCGGTCGAGCACCTCCTCGATGCCGCGCAGCACTGCGGCCGCGACCTGTGTCGGCGTCTGGCGCGCGGTCATGACGTCGAGATCGTAGTCAGGCGTGATCTCGAAGAGCTGCATGACCTGGCGAAGCATCTCACGATGTTGCCCGGTGACGCAGACACGCGAATCGACTCCGGCCCCGGCTCGCGCCGCGAGCTCGCGGATGACCGGCGCCATCTTGATCGCTTCCGGTCGGGTACCAACGACGGAAAGAATCTTCATTGCGGGGCCGCTTCTCGGCGCCAGAGCAGCCCGAGGGAGCTGACGATCGTCCGCCGCACGTCGAGCTTCGAGGTGCTGAGCTTCTTGTCGTAGCGGAGGACCAGCGGCACCTCGGCGGCCTGCGGCCTGACGGCGCGCAGCTTCAGCAGGATCTCGCCCATGCAGGAGAAGTCCGTCGCCGTGATGAAGCCCTCACCCCAGTGCCGCATCGCCGCGCCGAGCGTCTCGACACGATACGCGCGATAGCCCGAGGTGTAATCGCGAACCCCAGGCATCCGAAACCGGAGCCGGAACAGCCAGCTCGCCACGATGCTGTAGAGCCGTCGCGGGAGCGACAGCCCGAGCACCCGCGCGCCGCGGCGGAAGCGTGAGGCGATGACGACGTCCGCGCCGCGCTCGATCCGCTCGACCATCGAGGGGATCAGCGCCGGATCGTGGGTGTCGTCGGCGTCCATCGTGACGAGGACGTCGCCAGGTCTCGCGGTCCGGACAACGTGCGTGAGACCGGTGCGCATCGCCGCGGGAAGTCCCTGATTCGGCGAGTGACGAATCAGCTCGACCCCTCGGTCGGCGAACTGACCGACGAGCGCCGCCGTTCCGTCGGTGCTGCCATCATCCACGACGACAACGCGGCCCGACCCGTTCGACTGCAGGACACGGGTGATCTTTCCAAGGAGCGAGGCGATCGACGCCTCCTCGTTGTAGGCGGGGAGGAAAACGATGAGTCCGGACATGGGGGAAGTCGGTTGTCTCGGAGCGATGGTGCGCTCTGGGTTCGTGCTCAGTCGCACAATCCGCGCCAAGCAGCCTCGGCGATCGAAGCGCCGCTCCACGTGGAACGTAAGCGCCGTGAAGCGCGGGACGCACGGCGGTCGTCGCGAGGCCCGGATGCTCGGCGCGGCGAAACGGTATCAGGGCGCGGCCGCCTCGCCACTACGTTCTCCGCGTGTCGAACGCCACTCAGGAGCTGGGAGCGCTCGGGGAGCGTGTCGCGGAACGCTGGCTGCGGCTCCACGGATGGCGAGTGCTGTACAGGCGCTTTCGATCCGGGCACCGCGACGTCGACCTGGTCATGGAGCGCGACGGCGTCGTGGCCTTCGTCGAGGTCAAGACGCGCCGGGGAGCTGAATTCGGGGGGCCGGTGGCCGCGGTCGGATGGCGGAAGCAACGCGAGTTGAGCCGCTCAGCGCTGGTCTGGGTCGACCGGCATGGAGCAAAGGGAGAGGAGTATCGATTCGACGTGGTCGGAGTGCTGGTGAAGGGGGAGGCCGTGCGGGTCCGGCACGTGCAGAACGCCTTCGCCCTC
>DATAIN010000586.1:0-9276 GCA_036262635.1 Gemmatimonadaceae bacterium
GCGCGGTGTCGATCGCGCCGAGCAGGTGCCCCATCCGGTCGGACTCGAGCCAGAGGATGCGATCGAGCGCCGAGACCGGAACGTTCTGGAAGTAGTTGGTGCGATCCTCGTTCGTCGTGCCGTTGAGATCCGTCGCGCCGAGCGGCTCGACGGCCTTGAAGTAGTCGTCGTTGTAGTTCTCGCTGCCGTTGAACATCAGGTGCTCGAAGAGGTGCGCGAAGCCGGTCTTCCCGAGCTTCTCGTTCTTCGAGCCGACGTGGTACCAGACGTTGACGGCGGCGATGGGCGCCTTGTGGTCCTCGTGGACCAGAAGGGTCAGCCCGTTCTTCAGGACGTACTTCGTGTACGGGATGTCGGGCACGGGAGACGCCGCGCGCGTCGAGGCGGACCTGGTCGCAGGCGCGGCGGGAGACTGCGCGACCGCGGTCGACGCGAAGGTGAGCGCGGCCGCCACCAGAACGAGAGCTCGGGACACCTGGGGGGACTCCTGTCAGGGGATGTGAAGTAGAACTACGGCGCGGTTCCGCGCTCCGCCAGAAGGAGCGCGACGGGCTCGAAAAACCCTTACATACCGCTACAGCCGCATGCGCTTGATGAGCGCACCGAAGCGCGCGTGGCCCCGCATCGGATCCATCAGGGGGTTCACGCGCAGATAGGCCAGCCACCCGCGACGGTCCTCGAGCGAGCGCTCGGTCCAGTCGAGCGCCCGCTCCACGTCGCCCAGTCCGAGCAGGATCGTCGCGAAGGCGACGGGTGAGACGTAATCGTGTGCGGCGTGGTCCTCGAGCGAGCGGAGAACCGCTCGCGCCTCGTCGCTCTGCCCGGAGCGCGCCAGCGCGTAGCCGAGCGTCGCGCGGGTGTACGTGCCCGCGCCCTCCATCGCCACCGCTTCGCGAAGGACGCGAAGCGATTCGCCGAGGTTGCCCTCCATGGCCAGCGTCAGCCCGAGCACACGGAAGGTCTCCTCCGCGTTCGGGTTCATCGCGATCGCCCGCTCGAGATGCTGGCGCGCACCGTCCCACCGCCGTGCGTAGTAGTACTGCCAGCCGAGCGATCGCCGCGCCGAGACCGACCCCGGATCGAGCTCGATCGCGGTGTGTCCCTCGACCAGCGCCTCGCTGAACGCGGCGCGTGAGGCGAGGAGGAAGGCATACCACTGGTGGGACGGGGCGTAGCGAGGATCGAGGTCGATCGCGTGCCGGAATCCCCGCTCCGCGGCGGCCCAGTCCCAGTCGTAGATGAAGGTCGCCCAGGCGAGCGACGCGTGCGCCTCGGCGAGCGAGTCGTCGAGCTCGATGGCGCGGCGCGCGTAGGTCTTCGCCGCCTCGAGCCCTTCGACTACGGGAACGCTCCGATAGTCCACGCCTAACGCGTAGGCGTCGGAGAGCCCGGTGTACGCGAGCGCGTAGGCGGGATCGAGCGCGATCGCCTGCTCGAAGTAGTGGATGCTCGCCGCGACCCCTTCCTGGGTGCGGCGGTTCCACTCGTAGCGTCCCTTGAGGTAGAGGCGGTACGCCGCCGCGCTCTCCGTGTGGTGACGGGAGCGAGGTGCGGGCAGGTCGGCGAACGAGGTCGCGCGGAGGGTGTTGACGATGGTCTGCGCGATCTCGTCCTGGATCGCGAAGACGTCCTCCAGCTTGCGGTCGAAGCGCTCGGACCAGAGGAGGCTGCCGTCCTCGGTGGACACCAGCTGCGCCGTGATGCGCAGCTGCTGGCCGGCCCGCCTCACGGTCCCCTCGAGGACCACCGCGCAGTCGAGCAGCGCCCCGATCGCGCGCACGTCCTGCGGCTTTCCCTTCAGCGCGAACACGGACGTTCGCGAGGCGACGCGGAGCCCCTCGACCTTCGCGAGCGCCGCGATCAGCTCGTCGGTGATCCCGTCGCCCAGGTATTCGTTGTCGGGGTCGGGGCTCGCGTTGACGAAGGGGAGCACCGCGATGCAGCGCGTGGCCCACGCCGTCGCGCGCCCGCGCACCGCGGCCGGCGCCTCGAGCGCATCGACGAAGCCCGCGACCGTCGGGAAGCGCTGCTCCGGATCCTTGGCGAGCGCGCGGGCGACGGCGTCGTCCACCGTCGTCGGAACTTCCGGGCGCAGCGTGCGCAGGCGTCGCGCCGGCTCGGCGACCTGCTTCGCCATCGTCGATCGGGGCGAAGCGCCGCGAAACGGCGGCTCGCCGGCCAGCATCTCGAAGATCACGCAGGCCAGACTGTACACGTCGCTCCGCGCATCGAGCGCGGTCTCGCCGCTCGCCTGCTCGGGACTCATGTACTCCGGCGTCCCGACCGCGAGGCCGGCGCTCGTCACCGCCGTGTCGTTCGGGTCCTGGCTCGCCGGTCGCGCGACGCCGAAATCGGCGAGGAGCGCCATCCCGTCCGCGAAGAGGATGTTCTCCGGCTTGACGTCGCGGTGGATGAAGCCGGCACGGTGCACGTAGCCTAACGCGGCGCCGATCTCCCCCGCGATGCGCACCGCGTCCTCGACGGGCAGCTTGCCGTCGCGTCGCAGCCGCTCGCGCAGCGACCCGCCGGCGACGTACGCCGAAACGTAGTACCGGAGCCCGCCCGCCTCACCGGAGTCGATCAGCGGAACGAGATGGGGGTGCGACAGCCGCGCCGCGATCCCGATCTCGCGGAGGAAGCGCTCGGCGCCGAGCGCGGGCGCGAAGTCGGGGCGCAGGACCTTGATCGCCACCTCGCGCTGGTGCTTCACCTCTTCGGCGAGGTAGACCGTCGCCATCCCCCCGCGACCGAGCTCGCGCGCGAGGCGGTATCGCTCGCCGATGAGCGACTGCGTGGCCGGGAGAGAGTCGGTATCGTGCATGACGGCGCTGCGCTGTGGTCCTGTTAGAGGTACGCGGCGGCGCGATCGGGCGCCAGCGCACCTCCGCAACTCAACGTCCGCGACGCTCCACGAGGTCCCAGCGGTTTCCGTAGAGGTCGAGGAAGACGGCTACCATCCCGTAGCTCTCCTTGCGCGGCGGCTCGATGAAGCGCACCCCGGCGGCCGTCATACGGGCGTAGTCCCGCTGGAAATCGTCGGTGTCGAGGAAGAGGAAGACGCGGCCTCCCGTCTGGTCGCCGATGCGCCGCTCCTGTTCGGCGTTCGCGGCACGCGCGAGGAGGAGGCTCGTGCCGCTCCCCTCGGGCGCGACGACGACCCAGCGCTTGCCGGGGGCGACGGGAGTGTCCTCGACGAGACGAAAGCCGAGAGGGCCGGTGTAGAACGCGATGGCCTCGTCGTAGTCACGCACGACGACCGCCACGAGCGCGATGGTCCGGAAAGCCTCTGTCATTGCGCGACGAAGCTCGCGCGCCCCCCGGCCGCGGGCAAGGTTGGCGGCGCGGCAGCGCTAGCGAAAGGTCGCCGCGTCGACGCCGTAGATCGCCTGGAGCAGGGAGAGGGCGACGAAGGCGATGAGCAGGCCGAAGCCCACGATCATCAGTGGCTCGACGAAGGTGACGACGCGCTGGAGGGTACGGTCGGCGCGCTCCTCGCACAGCTCGGCGCCGCGCTCGAGGAACGCGAGCACGCTTCCCGATTCCTCGCCGACCGCGACGAGCCGCGCGAGCACCGGCGGGAAGAGACTCCCTTCGGCGAGGGCGCCGTGCAGCGATCGTCCCTCGCGCACCCGCGCCCGCACGCGTGCGACCTCGTCCCGCGCCAGTGGATCGACGAGGGAGTCGCAGGCGTCGTCGAGCGCGAGGAGCATGGGGGCGCCCCCTTCGAGCAGCACGCCCAGCAGGCGCGCGAAGCGCGAGGCGAGCACATTGCGGCGAAGGTCGCCGAAGAGCGGCACCCGCACCATGAGCACTGACAGCGATCGCCGGCCGCGCTCCGTGCGCGCCGCCGCGGCGAGGCCGCCTGACGCGACGAGCACCGCCGCGAGCAGCGCTGGCCATCCGTGCTCGAGCCAGCGCGATGCGTCGAGGAGCGCGGCGGTGGAGCGGGGCAGCCGCGCGTGCGCGTCCTGGAGCAGCTCGGCGAATCGCGGCAGGACGAAGAGCACCAGGACGGCGATCGTGATCGTCCCCGCCACGGCGAGGAGCATGGGATAGATCGTCGCAGCGAGGAGCTTTGCGCGAACGCGCGCTTCTCCCTCGAGCTGCCGGGCGAGCGAAGCGAAGGCGTCGCCGAGCGCTCCGCTGCGCTCCCCCGCGCGGACCACGCCGCGGTAGAGCGGAGAGAAGAGCCGCGGATGACGACCCAGCGCCTCGGAGAGCGCCATGCCACTCGAGATCCGCACGCCCACATCGTCGAGCGTTCCCGCGATCGACGCCGGCACGATCGACGCGCCGATGGTCAGGGCGCGAGCGAGGGGCACGCCGGCGGTGAGCAGCGCGGCGAGCGCACGCGTCGCCTCGAGCACCTCCTGTCGCGAGCCGGTGCGCGACGATGGCGTCGATCCGGCCGCGCTGTCCGACGTCGCGACGTCGAGCACGACGAGCCCGCGCGCCTCGAGATCGCGCGTCAGGGCGCTCGCGCTGGCCGCGTCCCCACGACCGCGCAGTCGCCGCCCGGTCGCGTCGACGGCTTCGTAGGAGAAGGAACCGATCGCGGTGTCGGTGGTCATGGCTCGCGGCGCTCAGCGCCCGGCGACGCGGAGGACTTCCTCGAGGGTCGTGACGCCAGCGCGAACCTGGCGGAGCCCGTCCTCGAGCAGTGGGCGCATTCCATGGGAGATCGCGAGCCGGCGCAGCTCCCCCGCGCCGCGCCGGCGCATCACTTCCGCGCGCAGCTCGTCGTCGAGCACGAGGAGCTCGTAGATCCCGGTGCGCCCGCGATAGCCGGTGCCGAGGCAGGCGTCGCAGCCGCGCCCCCGTGACTCGCGACGTGGCCAGTCGCCCGCCGAATCCGCGATCGCGGGGCGCGCCAGCTCCACCTCCTCGCGGCACTCGTCGCACACCGTCCGCACGAGGCGCTGCGCGAGCACCGCTTCGACCGTGCTCGCGACGAGATACGGCGCGACGCCGAGGTCGAGCAGCCGGGTGAGCGCCGAGGGCGCGTCGTTGGTGTGCAGCGTCGAGAGCACGAGGTGGCCGGTGAGCGCGGCCTGGGTCGCGATCTCCGCGGTCTCCGAGTCGCGGATCTCGCCGACGAGCAGGACGTCCGGATCCTGGCGGAGCAGGGCGCGCAGCGCGGTCGCGAACGTCACGCCGACCTGCACGTTCACCGGAACCTGCGGGACGCCGGCGAGCTGGTACTCCACCGGATCCTCGACGGTGAGGATCTTCTCGCGCCCGGTGCGGATGCGATCGACTGCCGCATACAACGTCGTCGTCTTTCCCGATCCCGTGGGCCCTGTGGCGAGCACGATCCCGTGCGGCTGCACGATCACCGCGGAGAGCGACGCGAGCGTGTCGTCAGCCATCCCGAGCTGGTGCAGCGCGGCGCGCCCCGCTTCGGCGTCGAGCAGGCGGAGGACGACGCTTTCACCATGCAGCGTCGGCAGCGTCGAGACGCGAACGTCCACCTGACGGTCCTGCAGCCGCAGCCGGATGCGGCCGTCCTGCGGGAGGCGGCGCTCCGCGATGTCGAGATCGGCCATGATCTTCAGCCGGCTGATCACCGCGGGCATTAGATGCGCCGGTGGCGATGGCGCGTCGCGGAGGACACCGTCCACGCGATAGCGGACACGCAGGCTGCGCGCGTAGCCCTCGATGTGCACGTCGGAGGCGCGCGCGTTCAGCGCCTCGAGCAGCAGCACGTTCACCAGCCGGACGACCGGCGCTTCGTTGGCGAGGCTCACGAGGTCGTCGAGGGGGATGTCGCCATCCGTCGTTGCGTCGCCCTCACCGGAGAAGCGGGCAATGAGCGCCTCGGCCGATCCCGACTCCGCGGCGTACACCCGCTGGATCGCCTGGCGCAGCTCGGCCTCCGGGAAGATCACCAGCTCGACGTCGGCGCGGGCGATCAGGCGCAGGTCGTCGAGCGCCTGCTCGTCCGGATGCTCCGTCCATGTGCCGACGAGCAGCGCGGCTCCCTCACGTGCGAGCGGAAGTATGGCGTGCCGCTCGAGATACGCCGCGGTGAGCGCGGGAGAGAGACGCGTCGCCTCGAGCAGCAGCGCGCTGCTCGGCCGCTGGACTGGCGCGGTCATGGTGCGGGCGGAGGTGCTGGTGGCGCCGAGTCGGGACGCTCGGCGGGGAGCTCCTTCCGCAGGAGATCGAGCTTGTTCTCGATCCTGCCACGCACCCGATCGAGCTCCTCGTCGCTCCGCACGACGTGCGGAGTGAGAAAGAGGAAAAGCTCGCTGCGCACCATGGTGTTGGTCGTCGTCCCGAACAGCGCACCGAGCACGGGGATGTTCACCAGCACCGGGATCCCGGTGCGGTTCTTCTCCGACTGCCGGTCGATCAATCCGCCGATGACCGTCGTCTGCCCGTCGCGCACGAAGAGGAAGGTCTGCGCCTCGCGCGTGCTGATCACCGGCGCGCCGAACTGCGTCTCGTTCGTCGCGGTGCTCACCTCCTGGGTGAGCTGGAGGTTGACGTAGCCGTCCGGATTCACCGTCGGAACGATCGTGAGCGCGGTGCCGACGTCCTTGTACTGGACGATCTGGTCGCGCACACCGGTCTCCGTCGGGAGCGAGCGGAACACCTGCACGAAGGGTCGCTGGCTCCCGACGAGGATCCGCGCCTCCTGGTTGTTCTGCGCGAGGAGCACCGGCCGGGAGAGTATCCGGACGTCGCCGCGCGTCGCCAGCGCCCGCAGCGCGACGGTCACGTCGATCGAGCCGCCGTTCATCCACTCGAGAAGCAGCTCGCCGGTCCGAGCGTCGGCGTCCGATTCGATCATCGTCCCCTTGCCGCGCGTCGCGCCCCCCGCGTTCCGCTTCGTCGCCGAGCCCGAGACTCCGACGTCGAGGTCACGCGAGCGGCGCACTTCGGCGATCGTCACCTCGATGAGCACCTGCAGCGGACGCAGATCCACGGCCTCGATCGCCTGGCTGATCACCGCCCAGTCGGCGGCGGAGGCGCGGACGAGGAGGGAATTGGAGTTCTCATCGGGAATGATCTGGACGTTGCCCGGCGTGACGCGACCGACGTTAGGCAGCTGCGGCGCGGCCTCGATGCGCCCACGTCCCATGGTGTCGAGCCGCAGCGGGGGGATCTGCTGCTCGCGGAGCCGCTGCGAGAGCGGGACGCTCTGGGTCTCGACGAACTCGGTGCTGCCGCCGCCGCCGAAGATTCCCTGGAGCGTGCCCGCGAGCCGCGCCGCCCGCGCGTGCCGCAGGCGATAGACGTGGAGCTGCACTGCCGAACCCTGCTGAACTGCCGGGGCGGGGGCCGGCTCGATGCGCGGCGCCTCGAAGCGCATCAGGCTCGCCGCCTCGGTGACGCGCAATCCATTCGACTCGGCGAGGGAGCGGAGCAGGATACGGACGCTGTCGACCGGCACCGGCTGCCTGACGCGCAGCGTGACGCGCTTCGACGGCAGGTCGCCGAAGGTGACGTTCAGCCCCGCCGCCTCGGCGAGCGCCGTTATGATGCTGCGCAGCTCGGTGTCCTGGAAGTCGACCAGTATGCCCTGCGCGGTCGCGCGTGCGCCGGAGCCTGTCGCCGGCGGCTGCTGCGCGAGAGCGGGCGAAGCGAGTGCGCAGGACACCAGCAGCGATCCCGCGGCGTGGAGGACGAGCAGTCGGCGGGCACGCATCTCAGATCTCCGGTTTCGTGAGCGACAGCTCGACGCGCGAGCCGTCGGACGCGCGGAACACCGCGCGCCCCTGCTGAAGCGCCAGCAGGGTGAGGACACCGAACCGCTCGCCGACGCGCACCATCCGCGGCGGCTCGTTCCCCAGCTGGCAGACGGCGAATCCCGAGTCGCCGCGCACCACGGTGCCGAGCAGTCGCATCGGGATCGCCGGCTGGGGCGGCGGTGCATCGTCCGCGGTCGGCGCGTCAGGAACGTCCGACTGTGGGAGCAGGTGATCGGGACTGAACGGGTCGCCCGCGAGGGCATGTGGCGCCGCCGGGCGTTCCGGGGCTGAGCTGCTCGCGACGCTGCCGAAGGCCGTAGCGGCGTAGCGCTCGCCCTGTGGCGCAGCCGGGACCTCCGCGATGCGCCACGCTTCCGTGAGCGACAGGGCGAGGATCAACGACGCGACGCCGAGAGCGAGCTTCGACGCGAGCGCGACGGAAGCGGGCGCGAGGCGTATCACGGCTCGCCTCCCGAAGCGACTCCACTCGCGGTCGTCCCCTTCGCCGGCTCAGGCGCTGCCGGCGGTGTCGCGGCGCGACCCGCGGCGAGTCCGCGAATCGTCGCGGTCAGGGTCAGCGTGCCCGCGTCGGTGCTCTCGTCGCCGGTCGACGCGACGATGTCGAGTCGCTCGACGCGGAGCAGCCGGACGCCTTCCTCGATCGCGTGCAGGAATGCCACGACCGCGACGACGTCGCCGTGCGCGCGGAGGCTGACACGGAGCGGCGCGAGTGACGAATCGGGGCGCGCATCCTCGATCGGCTGCTCACCTTCCGCACCAGCCTCGCCGAGCACCGTCTCCGTCTCGAGCTGCTCGAGATCGAGGCCGCTCTCGGTCGCCTCGCGCCCGACGTAGCGCGCCAGCTCGGCCGACGCGGTCACCGCGTCCTGCCCCGGGAACAGGCGGGGCGCCGCGTCGTCGAGCGCGCCGCGCGCGTCGCGCAGCCGCTCGCGAACCTGCGCCGCCCGGGTGACGAGCGTTCGCTCGCGGGCGAGCAGGGTGCGCTCACGCGCGACTCCTTCGCGCGCGTCGAGGAGGGCCGAGGCCGCCGGGCGGACGACGAGCGTCGCTGCCAGCGCGGGGAGGAGCACCCACGCCCCGAGGCGAAGCGCACGCACGTCGCGCGTGGCGAGAGCGGGGAAGCGCGGGCGCGCGATCACGGCACCCTCCCCGTCACGGCCACGAGTGTGAAGCCTTCGCTGGTCGAGCCATCCTCGCTCACCGTCTGGCGGATGGGGCCCTGCGGGTGCAGCGATCGCACCGCTGGATCCGCACGCAGCGCCTGGAATACGGCGGCCGCCCGCGGCGCGGATCCTTCGAGGCGCAGGGTGTCCGCGCTGGCGTGCAGCGAGGTGAGGAACGCGTCCGCGGGCAGCTCCGCCGCGAGAGAGGCGACGACGCGCGACCAGACCGGCGCGCCGTCGATCGTCGAGCGGAGCGACGCGATCCGGTCCATCGCCCCGGCTAGCGAATCGCGGTCGGCGAGCGCGCGCGTCACCGGCGCACGCAGCATCGCACGCTGGCGCTCGATCGCGGCTCGCTCACGATTGCTTCCCCGGAGATCGGCGATCCCCGCGAG
>DATAIN010000587.1:0-18281 GCA_036262635.1 Gemmatimonadaceae bacterium
CGTTAGGCAGCGGCGCGGCACCGGCGGCGGACGCGCTCTCGGTGGCCGACACTCCGGGCACGCTCCCCGAGGACGACCCTGCGCTCGACTTCCCGCCCCCGCCCGCGCTCACCCTGCCGGCGATCGAGACGCGCTACGTCACCGTCGACACGATCGAGGACATGGTGCGCGTCGTCGCCCGGGCTCGCGAGGTCGGCACGATCGCGGTCGACACCGAGACGCTGATCGATCCGGACAGCCCGCAGAAGGTCGACCCGCTGCGGTCGACGCTCGTCGGCATCACCATCGGCGCGGGACCCGGGGAGGCGTACTACTTCCCGCTCCGCCATCGCACCCGCGACGGCACGCAGGTCGACCTCATGCTCGACGCGTCGGGCGATCGCGCGCCGACCGACGCGCCCGAGGACCGCGGTCTCGTCATGGGCGGCGACGAGCCGGCACCGGTCGCCGCGAAGGCGAAGCCGAAGAAGAGGAAGGCCAGCACCTCCACCGAGCCGGCGAGCATCGCCGAACGCGTGCTCGCCGCCGGCGCACCGCAGGAGGTGCGCAACCTCCCGCCGCTCGAGAGCGCCGAGATGCAGCCGCTGCGCGACCTGCTCGAGGACGCGACGGTGCGGAAGACCGCGCAGAACGCGAAGTACGACCTGCTCGCGCTGCGTCGCGCCGGGATCCGGCTGCGCGGCCTCGACTTCGACACGATGCTCGCCAGCTACGTGCTCGATCCCGGACGCCGCTCGCACGGACTCGACGTGCTCGCCCTCGAGTTTCTCGACTACCGCATGACGAGCTTCGAGGAGCTGTGCGGCAAGGGGCGAAGCGCGATCCCGTACGACCAGGTGCCGGTCTCCTGCGCGCGCGACTACTCGTGCGAGGACGCGGACATGACGCTCCGCCTCCGCGCGCTCTTCGAGCCGCAGCTCGAGACGCACGCGCTGACCCTCCTCTTCCGCGAGGTGGAGCTCCCCCTCGTCGAAGTGCTGGGCGACATGGAGTGGTGCGGGGTGACGATCGACGAGCCCTGGTTCGCCTCGCTGAAGACGCGCTTCCAGGCCGAGCGCGAGCGCGTCGAGAAGCAGATCTACGAGGCGGCGGGGATGGAGTTCAACATCAACTCCAACCCGCAGCTGCGGGAGATCCTCTTCGAGAAGCTCGGGCTTCCGATCATCAAGCGCACCGCGACGGGACCGTCGACCGACGCGAGCGTGCTCCAGGAGCTCGCCGAGGAGGGACACGCCCTTCCTTCGCTGCTCATGGAGTACCGCGAGCTCTCGAAGCTCGAGAGCACCTACATCGACGCGCTGCCGGCGATGGTCAATCCGCACACGCGGCGGATCCACACCTCGTTCAACCAGACGGTTGCGACGACGGGGCGCCTCTCCTCGAGCGACCCGAACCTCCAGAACATCCCGATCCGCCGCGAGCTGGGGCGCGACATCCGCCGCGGCTTCATCCCGCGTGCGGGATGGACCCTGCTCTCCGCCGACTACTCGCAGATCGAGCTGCGGCTGCTCGCGCACCTCTCGCACGACCCGGCGTTCGTGCAGGCCTTCCGCAGCGGGGGCGACATCCATCGGCAGACCGCGGCGCTCATCTTCGACGTTCCGCTCGAGGAGGTGACGTCGGCGATGCGCGGCCGCGCGAAGACGATCAACTTCGCGACGATCTACGGACAGGGGGCGCACGCCCTCTCGCGCCAGCTCCAGATCGCGCATGCCGAGGCGAAGGAGTTCATCACGCGCTACTTCGAGCGCTTCGAGGGGATCCGGAAGTACCTCGACTCGATGGTGGATCTCGCCCGGGCGCAGGGCTACGTGCAGACCATCTTCGGACGGCGGCGCTACATCCCCGAGCTCCGCGACCGCAACTTCAACATCCGCGCGTTCGGCGAGCGCACCGCGACCAACTCGCCCATCCAGGGGTCGGCGGCGGACCTCATCAAGATCGCGATGATCCGCATCCACCGGGCGCTGCGCGAGCAGGGGCTGCAGAGCGCGATGATCCTTCAGGTGCACGACGAGCTCGTGTTCGAGGCCCCGCCCGAAGAGCTGGCCGCCCTCGAGACGCTCGTCCGGGAGGAGATGGAGCACGCCGCCGAGCTCTCCGTCCCCCTCGTCGTCGATATCGGGACGGGAGTCAACTGGGTCGAGACGAAGATGTGATCCAGGCCACACAGGGAACGTGTGACATCCGGCGCGTCGGGGCGTCTCTGTCTTACGACGTCTTAATGGTCCCTTCGCGGAGCGCCGAAATCGGAGCGCGCGCGAGGGATCGTGTCACGTCGCTCCTTCGTCCCGGACATGATGCGTCGCAGAGCGGGATTCACCCTCGTCGAGCTTCTGGTGGTCGTCGTCGTTCTCGGCATCCTCGCCGCGATGGCCATCCCGAAGTTCAAGAACACGAAGGGAAAGGCGAACGCCGCCGCGTTGCGCACCGATCTGCGCAACCTGGCGACGGCGGAGGAGTCGTTCTTCTACTCGAACAATCACTACACCGCGGCGCTCGACTCCCTGAAGTTCAGGGGGTCGCCCGGAGTGGTGATCCTGATCCCCGAGGCGAGTCCCGCCGGGTGGTCGGCGACGGTGACGCACCCTCAGGCGTGGCCGCTTCGCTGCTCACTCTTCATGGCGAACGCCGCTCCCCTCGCGCCCGCGACCGCGGAAGGTCTGATCACCTGCCAGTGATCGCGGAGCGAGCGCGGTGACCGACACCGCGCGCTCCGCCAAGCAGATCGTCCCGCGCTATCGTGAGTTCACCGATCGCCGCGAAGGAATGATCCACGCGATGGACGGCGGCCTCTGGCTCCATCGCCACGTCTGGAAGGGTCGCCCAATGGCGCACCTCGTCTCGACGGACCGCGCGCTCCTTCTCGCCTACGGCCGGTCCGTCGGGATTCCCGCCGAGCGACTCCAGTACAAGCCCCTGAAGGATCCACGCACGGGAATCCGTCGCGAAGCCTGGCACTGGGATCTCGTCGGGCCTTTCCTCCCGCCGCGCCCCGCCATCCCGCCCGCACGTTAGGCGCTCGTCCGGCTGCGCGGCGCCGATGGCAGCTCGCGACCGGCGCTCAACTCCTCCTCGAGCTGTACCGCCTCGTTCCGGGCGCTCGACAGCCCAGCCACCAGCCGCCGCTGGAATCCCGGGTCACCGCGGAAGGTGAGCCAGGCGCGCGCACGCGCCGCGGCCCGGTGCGCCCGGTCGCGAAGCGCGACGTCACAGAGCGCGAGCGCCGGCAGCAGAGCGAGCGTCGCGATGGAGGCGAGCGCTCCGCCCACTCGCCACGCGAGCGCGGCGATCGCCAGCCAGGTGAGGAGCACGAGCGGCGCGCCGGTGACGATGGTCTGCATCGCCGGGTCGGAGCCGGAGCGGCTCCTCGTGCGCGCGACGGCGCCCGCGACCGTGATCGCCGGCCAGTGCAGCACGCGCCCGATCAGCGCGAGAGGAACCCCGGCGAGCGCGATCGCGCCCTCGCGAAGCGCGAAGAGCGCTCCCGAGCCGAGACTGGTGTCGATCGTCGCGTCGCGGAGGTCGAGGCCGTGCCGGCCGGCGGTCTCCTCGAGCGCGTGCAGCTCCGTGCGCAGCGCCGCCGCGCGCATCGCGAGCCCCGGGGCGGTCTCTCCGGTCGTCGCGAGGAGACGTCGCCCCGCGGCGACGCGGCGCGCAACGGCCACGGTCTCGGCGTACGTCGTGCCGCTGCCTAACGGGCCCGGCCCTTCCGCGGCGAGCGCGGTCGCGAATCGCGAGACCTCCGCCGCCTCGGCCATCGTATCGTAGTTCATGGTGAGCGCGCGCAGCCGGCGATCGATCTCCGCGGTGAGCGCGTCGACGAGGTTCGCGCGATCTCCGGCCCACTCGTCGACCCGCAGCGGCTCGCCCACCTCGACGAGGATGCGCGTCCGCGGGCGCGCCTTGTCCTCGAAGACGAAGCCGATCGGCAGGATCGCGATGTCGCGCACCCCCGCCTCGCGCGCCTGGAGCGCCATCCGCGCCGTGCCCGTCTTCAGTGGCGCGATCGTGGGATCGTCGTGGCTCTTTCCCTCGGGGAAGACGAGCACCGCCCGGCGAGCTGCGAGCGCTTCGATGACCGCACGGAACGCGTCCGCGTTGCGCCGGGGGTCGGGGGCGCCACCCGCGCCGCGCCGCGCGCGCTCGTCGCTCGCCCGCCGGAGCGGGACCATCCCCACCGCGCGCAGGAAGACGCGCAGGAGCGGGTTCTCGAACAGCGTCGCCTTGCCCGTGAAGGTCAGCCGGCGCGGCAGCGTCGAGGCGACGAGCATCGGATCGACGACGGCGTTCGGGTGGTTCGCCACGACCAGCAGCGGCACGTCGAGCGGAACCCGCTCCACGCCGACGATGTCGATCTCGCTGTAGTACCAGCGGAGGGCGAGCCGCGCCATCTGCCGGAGGACGGCGTAGAGCATCAGGCCCTGCGCGGCTTGGCGGCGAAGGTGTCGGGCACCTTGCGGAGGATGACGAGTGCGATGAGCATCGCCACCGCGACAGTCGCGACCGCCACGCGGTACGCCACGCCGGTCCCGAAGCTCGGCGTGAACCCATCCACGGCGAACCCCCAGATGAGGGGGCCAAAAACCGCGGCCGCGCGTGCCGAGAGCACCATGAGGCCGAAGTAACGCCCCGCCTCGACGTCGGGGACGAGGCTGAGGAGCAGCGGACGCTCCGCCGTGCTCACCCCTCCGTAGATCAACCCGATCAGGAAGCCGACCACCCAGAACGCCTGCTGCGACGGGGCGAGGATCATCGCCACGAGGAGCACCACCCACGCCGCGATCACCCCCATCAGCGTCCGCTTCGGCCCGATCCGGTCGGTGAGGATTCCGCAGAGATAGCTCCCCACCACGGCGGGGATGGTGAGGATGAGGAAGAGCTTCACCTCCGAGCCCTTGGCGAACCCCATCGCGACGACCGCGTAGAGCGCCATGTAGCTGATGATCGTCCCCATCGCGTCCTGATAGAGGAACGACGCGAGGATGAAGCGCAACGCGCCGGGATGCTGCTTCGCGTCGCGCACCGTGCGCGCGACGTCGACGAAGGCCTCGCGCCACTTCACGCGCGTCCGCTGCACCGTTCCCGCGAGGTGGTCGCGGCACCAGAGGATGAGCGGGATGGTGAAGAGGAAGAAGAGCAGCGCCGTCGGCACGAAGGTGCTGACGCGGCCGCCGTGCGTAGTGAACGGGACCACCGAGCGCAGGGTCGCCATCGCACCGCCGGGTACCTTCACCGCCCCCGCGACGGAGCCGTTGAAGAACGCCGACACCAGCGCGACGCCGACGATCGAGCCGATGTAGCCGAGCGCGGTGCCGAGACCGGAGAGCCGTCCCTGCTCGCGCAGCGGCGCGAGCTCGGGGAGCATCGCGTTGTAAAAGGGGAGCGCGCCCTGATACGCATAGTTGGCGACGATGAACGCGACGATGATCGCCACGAGCGCCGGCATCGGCAGCACCCAGTTCGCCGGGAGCGACGCCGCGCCGATGGTCTCGTCGCCGGTCAGCGGCACCATCGTCTGTCCGATGACGCCGATCGCGATCGTCGCCAGGCAGGCAGCGACCGTGAACCAGACCACCCACGGTTTCCGCCGCCTCGTCGCGTCGGAGATCGCCCCGAAGACCGGGATGGAGAGCGCGACGAGCAGCGAGGAGACGGCATTGCCGACGCCGAGGATCGTTGGCTTCACACCGAGATCGGAGACCAGCCACACTGCGAAGTACAACGTCGCGACGTTCATCGAGAAGATCGTGTTCGCGAAGTCGTACAGCGCCCAGCTCAATCGCTCGCGCGAGGGAGCGGCGCGTGCGACGACGATCTCACCGTCGGGCGCGGCGGTCGGAATGACGTGGGTAGCGTGTGCCATGAAGGGGGCTCCGGGGTCTGGCTGGAGTCTATCCGGCGCCGCCGGGCCGGGCGATACGTCGCGTGACGTAGCAGCGGAAAACGGCCCTACCGTTGACGCATCTGCCGGGTGGTGCAGATTATGACCGATGCTTTCCTCGTTGCGTCACGATGTCGCCACGCTCGTGTCCTCGCGCCGGTGCCGCGGCATTGTCCTCGCGCTCTGTCTCGCCGCCGCGTGCGAGCGCTCCTCGCGCACCCCGGCGACCGATTCCACCGGCGTCACCCCCGGGCCGACCGACAGCGCTACCCAGGCAGCGCTCAACACGGGGTGGAACGCCGACGCCGGGGCGATGCTCCTCGTCGCGAGCGATGCGCCCGGCGTCGCGGAGGTGATCTTCCCGGAAGTCACCGACAGCACCTTCGGTGACTCGACGTTGATGGATCTCTCCCCCGTGCGCGGGGCGCGCGTGTCGCTCTACTCGCGCCATGGGGAGGCGGGCACCGCGATCGTCGCCGGCGAGGACAGCACGGCGACGAGCGCCGACAGCACCGGCGAGACGTGCGACGACTGGCCCGCCGTCCGCCTGCGCAACGAGGGCCGCGCCACGCCCGGCAGCTGGACGATCGGGCTCGCGACGGGGCGCGCGCAGGCGATTCCCCTCGATTCGATCGAGCGCCTCTCGCGGGCCGACTCCACGCGCCTGGCGACCGAGGTCGCGCGGCTGGCGAGCGGCCTCCCCGACGACACCGCGCGCGCCTTTCGCGGGCTTCCCTACTCCGTGCACACGGTGCGGCTCTTCCGCCCGGCTCCGGGAGTCGAAGCGCTCGTCGCCGACGTCGCGCGCCGCATCAACCAGGAGGCCAACCCGCGCGAGGAGCAGCTGCTCGTCGTGGCGGAGCGGGACAGCGGGCGCGCCACCTCACCCTGGCGGGCGGCGTACTCGGAGCGCGCGTCGGGTCAGGAGGGCAGCGTCGAGACCCACGACGTGCTCGGCGCGCTCGCGATCGGGCCTTCGCGCCGCCCGACGCTGGTGATCGCCCGCTACGTGAGCGACGGCGTCGTTTACGCGCTGCTCGAGCGCGCCGGCGCCGGCCAGTGGCGCATCCGCTGGATCAGCGCCGCCAGTGGCTGCTGATCGGTCGCGTTAGGCATCCTCCTCGCGCTCCTCGGCCTGCCCGAGCGCGGCGGGAGCGGCTCCGCGGGCGCGGGCCGTCGCCAGGGCGACGAGGGTCGCCACGTACGGAAGAGCGAGGAAGGCCTGGTAGGGCAGCGTCCACCCGCGCGCCTGGAAGAGATACTGGAGCGCGCTCGCCGCGCCGAAGGCGAGCGCCGCGACGAGCACTCCTCCCGGCCGCCAGCGCCCCAGCGCGACGATCGCGATCGCGATGAACCCTCGCCCGGCGGACATTCCCTCGGCGAAGGTCCCCGACTGCACGAGCACCAGCGACGCTCCCGCCGCGCCCGCGAAGGCCCCGGCGGCGATCGCCGCGCCGGTCCGCACCCGGCCGGTCGCGACCCCCGCCGAGCGCGCTGCCACGGGACGCTCGCCGCAGGCGCGGAGCGCGAGCCCGAGATGGGTCCGTGCCATCCCCCACCAGACGATGCCTAACGCGACGACCGCCGCGTAGCTGAAGACGCTCTGCGCGAAGAGCGCGCCGCCGATGACGGGGATCCGCGCGAGCCCCGGGATGGCGAGGGGCGCGATCACCGGCACGCGCAGACCGGCGCCCTCGGTGCCGAACAGGATGCGGTACAGCGCCGCCGTCGCGCCCGTGGCGAGCAGGGTGATCGCGGTCCCGGTCACGATCTGCTCGGCGCGCCAGCGCACGACGAAGAGCGCGAAGATCGCCGCCGCCGCCGCGCCGGCGAGGATCGCGAGCACCACTCCCGCGCCGGCGCCTAACGCGAACCCGCCCGCCGCGGCGGCGAGCGCGCCGGCGAGGATGCTTCCCTCGATCCCGACGAAGATGATCCCCGCCCGCTCGATGATGAGCTCTCCCGTCGCGGCAAGCAGGAGCGGGGTCGCCGTGCGGATCGTCGCGGCGAGAAACTCCGCGTCCGCGCTCACGGTGCCGCCACCAGGGGCTCGCGATCGAGACGCGCCGCGATCCACCCCGAAAAGCGCGGCAGCAGCAGCACCAGCAGGACGAGGCAGCCTTCGACGACCGTGACGAGCGACGCCGGCACCCCGGCGTCGCGCTGCATCGCGGTGGCGCCCGCCTCCATCCCGCCGAACAGCAGCGCGCTCGGCACGACGAGCAGCGGGTCGAGTCGGGCGAGCAGCGCGACGGCGATCGCGGTGTAGCCGTACCCCGGCGACATTCCCTCGTAGAGTGCGAACGTCACCCCCGTCGCCTCGATTCCGCCGGCGAGACCGGCGAGCGCACCGCTGAGGAGGAACGCGGTGAGCGTCGTGCGCGGCACGTCGATCTCTCCCGCGCTCGCCGCGGCGCGCGGGTTCGCGCCCACCGCGCGGACGCGGAATCCCCATGCGCTGCGGCGCATCACGAGCCAGAGCGCGCTCGCCACGACGAGCGCGATCCCCACCCCGAGATGCAGCCTCGTTCCCGGCACGCGCGGCAGCCGCGCGGCGTCGGGAATGATCGCGCTCTGCGGGTAGGCGTGCGTCGGCTCCTGGAGCGGCCCGCGCACGAGATAGCCGACGAGGTTCAGCGCGATGAAGTTGAGCATGATCGTGCTGATGACCTCGAGCACCCCTCGCCGCCGGAGCAGCGCCGCGGGGAGCGCCCACGCCCCGCCGGCGATCGATGCGAGCGCGAGGGCGAGCGCGAGCCGGAGAACCACGGGAAGAGGTGTCGCCGCGGCACCGATCGCTGCCGTCGCCCCGGCGAGCAGCTGGCCCTCGGCGCCGATGTTCCAGACGCCCGCGCGGAAGGCGATCGCGACCGCGAGCCCGCAGAGAAGCAGCGGTGTCGCCCGGACCAGCGTCGCCGAGAAGAAGGCGTACGAGGAGCCGATCGATCCGCGCCAGAGCGCGGCGAGCGCCGTCGCCACGTCGTAGCCTCCCGCGGCGAGCAGCAGCGAGAGCAGCAGGATCGCGACGACGGACACCGCGACGCCCGCGAGAAGAGAAAGCAGCAATGGCCTGTGCTCGCGCCCGCGCAGCGCTCGCGAGGTCACCACCGTGCGGTCACCCGTCGCGACGTGGCCGCCGACGCAGCACGCGGTACTCCACCACGCCGCTGTCGCAGAGTGTGCGCACCTCGGAGTACGGGATCGCGAAGTAGGTGTAGGCGCGTACGCGCGCGCTGCGCCCGTTGCACCCGGGCGGCATGTCCGGGCGGTCCACGCTCTCGACGCTCATGACACGCACCGAGCGGATCAATCCGCGCCGCTCGACCGGTCCGTTCCAGAGCGCGATGGCCGTCGTGCGGGCGCTGTCGCCGTAGGCCTGCCATTCGGGGGGCAGCTCGTCCACTCCGTCGGAGACCAGCCAGCGCGGAAGCGCGGCGCCGAGCGTGAACACGAGCAGCTTCCAGCCGATGCTGATCGACGCGAGGATGATCAGCGTCCGCCGCGAGCGCAATCGAGAACCGGTGGGTCCCGCCTTGCCTGGAGAGGGGCCTGGTTCCGGTGCCGGATTCGTCGTGGCGCTCACACCTAGTGATTTAGCGGTCTGCCGGTGCGCGCCGCAATGCACGGATCGACGCGATCCCCGCCGCGGGTCCGAGGGCGAGCATTCCCATCGCGATGGGCCAGCCGATACGGTGCGCGAGGATGGGGACGAGCTGGATGCTCGCCAGCGTGAGCAGGAAGCCAAGCGACGTCTGGAGCGTGAGCGCGGTACCCACCGCGTGCGAGGGAACCGATCGTGTCACCAGAGTGCTGAACTGCGCGCTGTCCGCGATCACCCAGAAGCCCCACAGCCACGCCAGCCCCGCTGTGACGACGAGGGAATCACCGAACGCCGCCGCCGAGAGGAGCGCGCAGCTCCCGCTGGCGAGCATCGCGATCGAGACGAGCCGCGCGTGCCCGATCCTGTCCGCCACCCATCCGCCCCAGACGCAGCCGAGCGCGCCGATCCCGATCGCTCCATACGCGACCACCTCGACGAACCGCCCCGCCGCCGTCACGAGCGGACCACCTCGCGCGGCCTCGCTCGCGCCGAGGAATGCGCCGATCCAGGTCCAGAAGGCGTAGAGCTCCCACATGTGGCCGAGGTAGCCCCCGGTCGCCAGCCGCCATTCACGTCGCCGAACCACCTCGCTCGCCAGTGACCACGAGAAAGGGCGCCGCTCGAAGGCGAAAGGGCCATCGTGGTAGCTCGTCGCGACGAGCGCCGCGGCGAGCAGCGCCGCCCCGGAGCTCGCGAGCACGACCGCGCGGCTGTTCCCGGCAGCGAGGGCATGCAGCAGGAAGGGCGTCGCCTTGCCCAGGGTGAGAGCGCCGACGATCACCCCGATCGCCAACCCCCGCCGCTCCTGGTACCAGGTCGCGATCATCTTCATCGCCGGGGGATACACTCCCGCGAGTGCCGCACCAGTCGCGAATCGCAGCGCCAACGCGACAGCATAACGATCGGTCGACAGCAGCGCCGCATTGATCGCCGCTCCTGACGCGGCCGAAGCCGCGAACAGCCATCGCGCCGGCACCACGTCCGCGACGTTGAGCAACGCGAACACCGCGGTCCCGCAGACGAAGCCGAGCTGCACGATCCCCGTGAGCCACGCGGCCGCCTCGGGTCCGAGGCCCCATCGCACGGCCAGCTCCGGCGAGATCGCGCTCGCCGTGAACCAGAGCGACATCCCGAGAAGCTCCGCCGCGGCGAGGAGGAGCAACGCTCGGCGCGCGCTCCCGCGCACCGGCGCCCGCCGCGTCTCCCCGCTCGGCGCCGTCAGACGCGCTCCGTCGCGCCGAGCATCGCTCGGCCGATCGTCTCGCGATCGCCGCGCACCTCGACCGCTCGACCGCGGGCGACCACCACCACCCGATCGGCGAGCGCGAGCACTTCATCGAGGTCGGCCGAGTGCACCACGACGGCGCTCCCCGCGTCGCGCGCGGCGCGAAGCCGCGCATGAACGTCGGCCGTCGCTCGAAGGTCCAGGCCGCGCGTGGGCTGGTCGGCCACGATCAGCGCCGGTGCACCATCGAGCTCCCGCGCGAGCACCAGCCGCTGCTGGTTCCCTCCCGAGAGCGCCCCCGCGCGCATCTCCGGTCCCGATGCGCGCACGTCGTGGCGTTCGGCGAGGGCGCGGGTCTTCGCCGCGATCGCCGGCCAGTCGATCCATCCACGCCGTCGTCCGGCTCCGCGCAGCGCGACGTTCTCGGCGAGCGACATCTCGTCGGCGATCGCGTCCGCATGCCGGTCCTGCGGGATGTAGCCAATGGCCGGCGGCAGCTGAACTGCTCCGTGCGTCGCGCGCTCCCGACCCGCGAGAATCCGGAGCAGCTCGCGCTCGCCGTTGCCTTCCACCGCCGCGATCCCGACGATCTCGCCGCGGCGGATCTCGAGCGACGCCCCGCTCAGCGCGGGTGCGCCGGCATCTCTCCGCACCTCGACGCCGGCGAGTCGCGCGACGACGGATGCGTCGCCCTCGTGTCGTGCGCTCCCGCTCTCCTCCCCCGTTGCGGGGCGGCCGCTCTCGTCGCCCAGCATCGCGCTCGCGAGCGAGCCTTCGCTCGCTTCGGCGGCGGGAAGCGTCGTCACCAGCTGGCCGCGGCGCAGCACCGTCACCTCGTCGGCGACGCCGAGCGCGTCGCGCAGCTTGTGGGTGATCAGCACGACCGCCCGGTCGCCGGTGGCGAAGCGGCGCGCCCATGCGAGGATCGCCGCGGCGTCCGCCGGCGCCAGAGTCGCGGTGGGCTCGTCGAGGATGAGCAGCCGCACGCCGCGGGCGAGCGCCTTGAGGATCTCGACTCGCTGCTGGGCACCGACGGGGAGGGTCCCGACGATCGCGCGCGGGTCCACGATGAGTCCCGTCTCCTCGGCGAGGGCACGTACTCGCCGCTCGGCGTCGCGACCACGAAAGATCCCGCGCCCGCCTAACGCGACGTTCTCGGCGACGGTGAGCGCGGGGACGAGGGAGAAGTGCTGCTGCACCATCCCGATCCCGGCGTCGAGGGCATTCCGGGGCGACGCGAAGCGTCGCGGCTCGCCGCGCCAGCGCACGCTGCCGGCGTCAGGCTGGGTGAGTCCGTACGCGATGCGCATCAGCGTCGTCTTGCCGGCGCCGTTCTCGCCAAGCAGCGCGTGCACGGTACCGGCGCGGACGCGCAGCGTCGCTCCATCGAGCGCCGGCGTGGCGCCGAACCGCTTCACGATCGCCTCGAGGGCGAGGAGCTCCGGCCCGTCGCTGGCCGCGGCGCTCACAACCCCGTGGGTGCCTCGACGAACCGCCAGGGCAGCGCGAACTCGCGCTCGAGCCACCCGCCTAACGCCTGGACGCCGAGCGTCTCCGTGGCGTAATGCCCGGCGTAGACGATCGCGATGCCGAGCTCCGGAGCATCGACGGCCGTCCAGTGCGGGCCCTCGCCGACGATCAGGGTGTCCAGTCGCAGCGCCACGGCCTCGCGCAGCGTCTCGGCTGAGGCGCCGGCCCCCGTGCAGACCCCCCACCGTCGGGTAACGCGCCCCGCCGGGATCGGCGTCACGACGGCGCGCCCACCGTGGCGCCGCGCGAACGCGTCCGCCCGCTCGACGAGCGTGGCGGTCGCGATCTCACCCTCACCGCGGACGCCGATGTCGAGCGTCTGGAAGCGTGCGAACTTTCCGGTGGGCTCCAGCCCGAGCTCGCGGGCGAGCAGCACGTTGTTTCCGACCTCGGGGTGCGCGTCGAGGGGCAGGTGCGACGAGTAGACCGCGATGTCGTGCGTCAGCAGCCGATAGAGGCGCTCGTACAACGCGCCACGGATCGGCTGAACTCCTCCCCAGAGCAGCCCGTGATGCACGACGAGCAGGTTCGCTTTCGCGGCGATCGCGCCGTCGATCGTGCGCTGCGAGCAGTCCACCGCGACCGCGACACCGCGAATCTCCGCGCGATTCTCGAGCTGGATGCCGTTCACCGCCGGCGGGTAGTCCGGAGTCTGTCGCGTTCCGAGCAGCTCGTCGAGGCGCGCGGCGATGGTCTGCAGCGTCGCCATCAGTGGGTGGTCGTGTCGCGCGAATGCAGGGAGAGCGTTCCCGCGGCGAGGCGAGCGCGCGCGGAGTCCACCGCTGCACGAACCTTGGGCGAAACGACGGAGTCGAGCGCGGGGTTCGGGACGTAGCTCACGACCTGACTCGCCGTTCCGAGCTCGATCACTCGCGGCGTGAAGCGCTTTTCCTTGACCTCGCGAGCGACCGTCAGGAACGCGTGCGGGAGATCGATCACGACGCTGCCGATGACGACGTCGGGCGCGACGCCGTTCTGGTTGGAGTTCGAGCCGAAGACGTACACTCCCTTTCGTTCGCGCGCCGCCTGGAAGATACCGAGTCCGGCCGCGTCCGCGTTCTGGAAGATGAAGTCCGCGCCCTGCGAGATCTGCGCGAGCGCCTGCTCCTTCCCCGCGGCCGCGTCGTCCCAGTTGCCGATGAACGAAGACAGGATGCGCACGCGCGGGTTCACCGACCGCGCGCCCTGCTCGAAGGCGGCGAAGCTGCTCTTCACCGGAGGCAGCTCGGTTCCGCCGAGCACGCCGATGACGTTGGATTTCGTCAGCGACCCGGCGACGATGCCGGCGAGATATGACGGGTCCTCGAACGCGAACACCATCCCGGCGACGTTCTTCCCGTTCGTCTGATCCCCCGACGTCGCGACGTACACCGTCTGCGGGAATTCCGCGCCGGCACGCAGCGCGGCCTGCTGGAACTCGAAGCCGTGACCGAAGACGAGATCGTACCCCTGCGCGCCATACTGCCTGAAGTTCTCCTCGAACTCGGCCGGGGTCCTGGTCTGGATGTGGCTGACGGTGGCGCCGAGGCTGTCCCGGATGCGCATCAGCCCATCATACGCTCCGCCATTCCACGAGCGGTCGGAGATTGGGCCCGGGGTGAGCAGGGCGACCCTGAAGCCGGCAGGCTTCGCGGCTTCGCGCCCCTTGCAACCGCCGAGCGCCGAGAGCGCGAGCGCGGCGAAGGTGCCTAACGCGCGCCGGGCGCGTCGGTGGAGCATCCCCCTCGTCGTGCTGTGCATTGGTGTGGAGAATCGGGGGTAAGGCAACGTCGGCAGAGACGCATGCTGTTGACTGACAACGACATGCGCCTCTGTGGAAACATGCGGCCGAACCAGCCCCGCGCGGGGCGGTGCGTTACTTCGCGAGCGAGATCGCCGGTTCCGCGCTCGGGGCGGGCCGGCTCGCGGTGCGCCCTTCTTCCATCCGGACGCTGCCGTTGATCTTTCCGCCCTCGGCGATCACGATGCTCCGGGTGACGATGTCGCCCTGGATCGAGGCGGTCGCCTGGATCTCTACGCGCTCGGAGGCAGTGATCGTTCCCTCGACGGTCCCGCCGATGACCGCTTCGCGGGTCTCGATGTCGCCGCGGACGACGCCCTGCCGGCCGACGAGCACCTGACGCGCGCTGCGGATCGCGCCCTCGACCCGACCCTCGACCTTCACCACGCCGGTGCTGTCGATGTCGCCGTTGACGGTCATCCCGGCCGCGATGATGGAGAGCGCGCCCTCGCCCACGGGGCCGCTCTTCGAGTCCTGCTGCTTCTCTTCCTTGAAGATCGCCATTGTCTGCTACTGCCTCGTCTGCTGGATGAGCGTCATGGGATCGACCGCGGCACCTGCACGCCGCAGCTCGAAGTGGAGGTGGGGCGCGGTCGATCGCCCCGTGTTGCCGGAGAGCCCGATCACGGCGCCGAGCGGGACGCGGTCTCCCTGCCTAACGCGCGTCTCGCTGAGGTGTCCATAGAGCGTCTCGTACCCCTGCGGGTGCGAGAGCCTGACCATCTTTCCGTACTCGGGCGTCTCGTTCACTTCGACGACCAGCCCACCTCCGGCGGCACGAACTTCCGTGCGCTCGGGAACCGCGATGTCGAGTCCGGGATGCGTCGCGCCATATTCCTGGCCGCTTCCCACCCCGCGCGTGACGAAGCCCTTGCTGTCGAGCGGATATCGTGTCGGCAGCGTCAGCTCCACCGAGTCCTTCACCACCGGCACCACCGGCTTCGCGGCGGGCGCGGCGCCGAGCATCGTCTGCACCTGCTCGTAGCGCTTCTGCAGCTCGGTGAGCGTGAGCTCGAGGGTGTCGAGGCGCTGGGCATCGCGCTCCATCGTCGCGAGGCGATGGGTGAGAACGGGCACGCGGATGGCCTGCACCGCGAGGAAGACGAAGAGAACGGCGAGCACCCCGCCGATGATCGCCCCGGTGCGCGAGAGCACGAAGCGCAGGAGGCGCACGCGTCGCGGGCTGAGCACGATGGTCCGGTTCGCGAGTCCTCCCTCGCGCTGGACCTGGATGATCATCGACCCGGCGTGCGGGGTGTAGATGTTCCCGTAACCTTGCTTCTGTTGAGTCGGGTCGGCCATTGGGTTCTCGTCAGAGCGCGTCGCGTTGAGTACCGAGCAGCAGCTCGAGCAAGCGCTCCAGGTCGTCCGCCGAGTAGAAGGGGATCCGAAGCTCACCCTTCTCCTTCCCGGCGACCGCGACGTGAACGTCCGTCTGGAGCCGCTTGCGCAGCTGGTCCTCAATACGACGCACTTCTGCCGATCGCGTATCAACTGCGGCACCGCCCGCTCGCCCGCTCTTCGCTCGCGACCCGTCCTTCGCCATCCGTTCCGCGTCGCGCACCGTCAGTCCGCGGGCGACGATCTCGTTCGCGGCGGCCACGATCTCCCGTTCGTTGGGCAGCGCGAGGAGCGCGCGCGCATGACCCAGGGTGAGCTGGGAGTCGGCGATCATGCGGCGGACGGATGCTGGTAAGCCCAATACCCGCAATATGTTAGCTACCGTCGACCGTTCCTTCCCGACGATGTCCGCGACCTGCTGCTGCGTCATCCCGAACTCGTCGACCAGCCGCTGATACCCTTCCGCCTCTTCGAGAGGATTGAGGTCGGCGCGTTGAAGATTCTCGACGAGAGCCAGCGTGAGCGCGGTACGATCATCGATGTCCTTCACCACCGCGGGGATCTTCTCCCAGCCGAGTGAGTTCGCCGCGCGCAGGCGCCGCTCACCGGCGATCAGCTCGAATCGATCAGCACCGGACGGCCGCACGGTGACTGGCTGCAACAGACCAGTGGACTTGATGCTCGCCTCGAGCTCGGCGAGCTCCCCCGGTTTGAACTCCCGGCGCGGCTGGTAGCGATTGGGGCGGATGCTCGCGAGCGGGATCTCTCGATATGGAAGCGCACCACCGGGGGCGGCGGTGGGAGGCTGGGGAGCGGGAATCGTCGGCGCCGCGTTGATCAGTGCTTCGAGTCCGCGCCCGAGCCGGCGCTGCTGTTTCTCGTTGCTCACGCTCCCGCCTCCGGCGCTTCGGACATCCCCTGATTTTGAACGGCGACCGCGGCCTCCCGTCTGTAGGCGGTCGTGCGCTGCCCGTACCGCTCGATCAGCTCGCGGGCGACGTTCATGTATGCCTGGGCCCCGACCGACGACACGTCGTACAGAATGATCGGCTTCCCGAAGCTCGGCGCTTCGGCCAGGCGGATGTTCCGCGGGATCACGGTCTGGAAGACCTTCGG
The DNA here is from genome assembly GCA_036262635.1 of Gemmatimonadaceae bacterium. Taxonomy (GTDB): domain Bacteria; phylum Gemmatimonadota; class Gemmatimonadetes; order Gemmatimonadales; family Gemmatimonadaceae; genus JABFXC01. Next base: position 16,478 of record DATAIN010000587.1, read on the forward strand.
CCCGAAGTATTCGCGGGCATCGGCTGCGACCTGCCGCGAGAGGTTGAGCCGAGCGTCGTACATCGTGAGGAGAACGCCGTCGATGCCGAGCCCCTCGTTCACTCCGCGCTGCACCAGGGTGACGGTGCTCAGAAGCTGCGAGATTCCCTCGAGCGCGTAGTACTCGCACTGCAGCGGGATCAGGAGCGCGTCGGCCGCCGCGAGCATGTTGAGGGTGATGAGCCCGAGCGATGGCGGGCAGTCGATGAGGATGAAGTCATACCGGTCACGCACCTGCTCGACCGCATCCCTCATCGCGCGATCACGGCGCGGGTGGGTGACCAGCTCCACCTCTGCCCCGGCGAGATCTGGTGTCGCCGGCACGACGTCGAGGTGCTTGAACTGAACCCCGCGATGCGTCGCCTCGGTCAGGGTCGACTCGCCGATCAGGGCGTCATAGACGGTGAGCCCGATGTGCTCACGCGCGATGCCGATCCCGCTGGTCGCGTTCCCCTGCGGGTCGCCGTCGATGAGCAGCGTCCTTTGCTCGGCGACCGCGAGACTGGCGGCGAGGTTCACCGCGGAGGTCGTCTTCCCGACTCCGCCTTTCTGGTTCGCGATCGCGATGACTCGACCCACGGGCCGTCCGGTGTTTGGGGAAGCCGGAATATAGCCTCGCGTTGTTTCACGTGAAACGTCGAACAGGAAGAGTTCGCTACACGGTGTTTCACGTGAAACAACCACCAAGCTCCACAATAAGAGGCGGGCCCATCCAGTTGGATGGGCCCGCCATATCTGCTGGCTGTCGAACGACTTACCGATTCGGGACGAACGCCCAGCGGACGTTGACCATCGCAGTGACCGTCTGTTCACCAGGCTCCACGGGGGTGGCCTGCGCCATCTTCGCCATTCCGGCATCCGCCATCTGCACCCGGTTGTAGATGACCGGCGGCCGAAAGTCCGTGGTCGTGATCTCGAGCAACGCTCCGACCGAACCGCCCGCCGCGCGCGCGACAGCGTCCGCGTCATCCCGGGCCCGGGCGACCGCGCTCTCCAGCGCACTCCGGCGCGCGGCGTCCGTGTTCGACGGATAAAAGGAGAGAGAGCTGATCATGTTCGCTCCCGCTTCGAGCGATGCGTCGATCGCCTTCCCCACCATCCCGATGTCGCGGATCTCGATGCGCACCGTGTTGGTCGCGCTGTAGCCGGTGACACGCGGCTGCTGCCCGTTCCGGTCGTACTGCATCTCCGGATACAGATTGTAGTTCACCGTCGAGAGCTGATCGGGCCCGAACCCCATCTTCTTCAGCGCGTCGAGGACCGCCTGCTGCTTGCGCGCATTCTCGCTCCCGGCCTGTGCCGCGGTCGCGGCGCGCGTCTGCACGCTCACCTCGAGCCGAGCACGGTCGGGGACGATCTTCGCTTCACCCTGCCCGTTCGCGACGATCTGCGGGACGATGGCGCCCGCCGCCACCGGCGCCGCCGCAGGAGTGGGAACGGGTGCCGGCTGCTGCGCGCGCGCCGGAACACATGCCACCAGTGCGAGCGTCGTGAGACCGAGGATCGAGGATCGGACTGTCATGGGACCGGAGGGAGAAGGGATCGCGTGAATAAGTAGCATATGGCGAATAATTGACCCGGGCATCGCGCGCGGCCGCAGGGCGGTCGAGCGGAGCCCGGGCACGTCGGTCATCCAACATACACCCGGCGCGGCGCGAGAGTGCCCGACGATCTCCGGCCGCGCGGCGGCAAGGCTCTTGCCCTTCCGCCCGATGATGCGTCCGAACCCGCTCCATACCGCACGGCGTCACCGGTGCCGTGCTCT
>DATAIN010000588.1:0-5511 GCA_036262635.1 Gemmatimonadaceae bacterium
AGGTCACGTCGATGCAGCTCACGCGCATGTACCTGAACCGCATCGAGAAGCACGACCCGGTGCTGCAGGCCGTCGTCTCCGTCACCGAGCAGCGCGCGCTGCGCCTCGCCCGCGCCGCCGACGAGGAGATCGCGCGCGGCCGGTATCGCGGCCCGCTGCACGGCATTCCATGGGGAGCAAAGGATCTTCTATCGGCGAAGGGCTACAGGACCACGTGGGGCGCGGGGCCGTACAAGGAGCAGGTGATCGACCAGGACGCGACCGTCGTCAGGCGCCTCGACGAAGCGGGCGCGGTGCTCGTCGCCAAGCTCACGCTCGGCGAGCTCGCGATGGGCGACGTGTGGTACGGCGGCAAGACGAAGAACCCGTGGAAGGTGTCGCAGGGATCGTCGGGATCGAGTGCCGGACCCGGCTCCGCCACCGCGGCGGGCCTCGTCGCCTTCGCGATCGGCAGCGAGACGCTCGGCTCCATCTCGTCGCCGGCGACGCGCAACGGCGTCACGGGGCTGCGGCCCACCTTCGGCCGCGTGCCGAAGACGGGCGCGATGGCGCTCTCGTGGAGCATGGACAAGCTCGGCCCCATCTGCCGGAGCGTGGAGGACTGCGCGCTCGTGCTCGACGCGATCCGCGGGAGCGACGGCGAGGATCTCACCGTCCACGACGCGAGCTTCGGCTTCGACGCAACGCAGCCGCTGTCGCGCATCCGCATCGGCTGGTTCCAGCGCCCCTTCGAGCTCCCGGAGAAGAACGAGAAGGGGGAGACGCAGCACGCGACCAGGCCCTTCGACGACGCGGCGCTCGCGGTGCTCCGCGACAAGCTCGGCGTGAAGCTGATCCCCGTCGAGGTGCCGGACGCGGCGTACAACGCGGCGCGACTGGTGCTCGACGTCGAAGCGGCCGCGGCCTTCGACGAGCTGACGCGGAGCGGGCGCGACGCGGAGATGACGCGACAGACCCCCGATGCGTGGCCGACCGCGTTCCGTGAGGCGCGCTTCGTTCCCGGGGTGGACTACGTGAACGCCAATCGGCTGCGCACGCAGATCATGCAGCAGTGGGCGAAGCTCTTCGAGACGGTGGACGTGATCGTCTCGCCGACGGGGGGGAGCGCGCAGCTCGTCGCGACGAACCTCACCGGGAATCCCGCGGTGATCGTCCCGAACGGCTTCCGCGAGAACGGCACTCCGGTCTCGCTGACCTTCCTCGGCGCGCTCTTCGGTGAAGCCGCGCTCTGCCGGGTGGCGATGGCGTACCAGGGGGCGACGGATTTTCATCGCAGGCACCCGGAGCGGTTCGCGTGAGCTTTGGGGGGCCAGGGACCAGGCGTCAGGAACCGCGGTTGCCATTACCGCCGTGCCTAACGCCTCGTCCCTGGCCCCTCCTGCCGAGCACAAGCGCGCGCTCCGCGCCCCACGTCACCCATGGTACGCGCATTGCAAATGCTTTGCGTCGCAAGCCGAGCGAAGGATCAAGCACCTTCATGCGCGGCGGATCGGGACGCCGTGAAGCCGCGCAGCAAGTCGCAAGCGGAAGTGCAGGACGAAGGCAGGCGTAACGAACGCCGACGCAGGTGAGCGGAACGCGCGAGGGACCCGGAGATCATGAGATCCGGGCCCCTCCCTTTTTGGGGCCGTTAGCCATTAGCCGTTAGCATTGAGCGACTGCGGTAGTACTGAGTGCAGGGGAACGACGACGGCGGCCGGAGGGATCTTCCCCCGGCCGCCGTCTCTTGACGCTAACGGCTAATGGCTAACGGCCAATGTGCTCCCCCGGTCACGAGCGCACGGCGGCTTCCAGCGCCGCGTCGATCGTCTCGTACTCGAAGCCGAACCCCGAGCCGAGGAGCCGCGTCGGGACGACGCGCTGGCTCGCCAGAAGCGTCGCTTCGCCCATCTCGCCGAAGGCGAGGCGGACCGCCGTCTCCGGGATCGGGATCAGTGCCGGCCTGCCTAACGCGTGGCCGAGGGCGTGCGCGAAGTCGGCGTTCGATACCGGCGTCGGCGCGACGAGGTTCACCGGACCGCTCGTCTGCCCGGCGCCGAGCAGGTGCTCCACCGCCCGCGTCCAGTCGTCGAGGGCGATCCAGCTCAGGATCTGCTGCCCGCTGCCGATCCGCCCGCCGAGGCCGAGCCGGAAGGGCGGGAGCATCTTCGCGAGCGCGCCACCGCTCTCGTCGAGGACGAGCCCCGTGCGAAGGTGGACGATGCGCACGTCGCCGCGCTTCGCGCCCGCGGTCGCGTTCTCCCACGCCGTCGCCACGTCGGCGAGGAAGCCCTGGCCGCGTGGGGAGGACTCGTCGAGCAGCTCATCGCCGCGATCGCCGTAGATGCCGACCGCGGAGCCGCTGAGCCATGTGCGCGGCGCACGCTCCATCGCGGCGATGGTGCGCGCGAGGAGCTCGGTGCTCTTCACCCGGCTGTCGCGGATCTTCCGCTTGGCTTCGTCGGTCCAGCGTTGAGCGAGGTTCTCGCCGGCGAGATGGACGACCGCGTCGATCCCGGCGAGCGCCTGCGGGTGCAGCTCGCCGCGCTCGGGGTCCCAGAGGATCGCGTCGCGCCCCGCGCCGTCGCGGTGCCGCGTGATGGGAACCGGCGAGTGACCCCGCGCCGCGAGACGCGCGACGAGGGCGCGCCCGAGGAAGCCGGTCGCGCCCGTGATGGCGATGCGCAGTGGTCTGGAATCGTTCGACATCGGCGACGACGCCGCGCAATTGTCGAACCGCAACAGCCGCCGCCGGCATTCGCGCGGCGGCGGGTCGAGCAGCGACGACTAGAGGTCGCGGCTCTTCAGGATCCGGCGGGCGACGGTGTCGATCACCGCCTCGCTGGCATAGGCGCCCTCGAGGATGCGCTGGCGGATGCGCGCGATGCGCTCCTCGGTGAGCTCGTCGCGGCGACGCAGCGCCTGCTGGCCCGCGACCGGGACCTCCATCTCCATCTCCACCGCCGGGGCGACGGGGAGCCGGACTTCGGCCGATGACCGCGGCGCGGGGGCCGGCGTCGAGGGGGTCAGCTCGGACCGGGAGTGCGACTCTTCGCTGCGTTCGTTGGTCTGCATCGGATGTTCCTCCGTTACTCCCGGTATCGGCGGCGGCTTAAGAAAACTTAACCCCGCGACGACTCGACCCGGCGGTTCGTAACGGACGTCACCTGATCCGGGGCTGATCCCCGGCCGCCGTCACTGCCGGTCCGGCTAGTGAGTATCGGCGGGGGGCGGGAGGACTTGAGGAGGGGTCGGGCAAGGGCACCGACCGGGACGTCAGTCGCTCCGCGGGCGGTCGCCGCCGGCGGGGCGCGGCTGCTCCCCGGTCCGCCCCTCACGGCCGGTCCAGATGTCGGCGCCGCGCGATGGGGTGTGCGGGACTTCGGTGTCCTCCTGTACGCGGATGCCGAAGGCGGGAGTGGCGCGGCGCTTCACACGCTCGGCGCGATCACAGAGCGCGGCGAGCTCCTCGTCGGGCCACGCGTCCCAGTCGATCGGGTAGGGACAGAGGCGCCGTTTCTCCTCGCCGTCCACGCGCTCGAAGACGATCCACCCCTCGGCGAGATCGCGCATGTAATCCTCCGCACGCGTCTTCGGATGGATCTGTTCCGCGGTGACGTCCCACGCCTTCCAGCGTCTTCCATCGGAACCGATGAACTCGCGTAGCGACATGGCTTCTCCCCTCCCGTCGGAGTGCTACGACTGGCAGGAACGGGGCCAGTTCCTAACGGTGCTACGCCAGCCGGAACCGGGGGTCGGAGCCCGGAAAACCGCGTCCGCCGCGATGGCAGACCATCGGATGTGAGCAAGGTGACACGCGTTCCCGGGGCAGAATCACATGGACGCCAGCGAACTCTGGACCGCATATGCAGCCGGTGATGCGGACGCGCGGGAACGGCTCCTCGACGCGCACCTGGGGCTCGTGCACTTCGTGGCGCGGCGGATCCTGCGCAACCTCTCGTCCGAGGCCGACTTCGACGAGCTGCTGAGCGCGGGCACGCTCGGGCTGGTCGCCGCGCTGGAGAGCTTCGACGCCTCGCGCGGCCACGCCTTCAGCACCTTCGCCGCGCCGCGCATCCGCGGCGCGATCCTCGACGAGCTGCGGCGCCAGGATCACGTCCCGCGCTCGATCCGCCGCAAGACGCGCGACATCGGCGGCGTGCAGGAGAAGCTGATGCGCACCCTCGGCCGCGTCCCCGACGACCGCGAGGTCGCGACGGAGCTGAACGTCGACCTGCCGACGCTCTGGCGCTGGCAGAGCGAGATCGAGGGCGCGGTGCTCGTCCCGCTCGAGGGAACGCCTAACGCGCGCGGCGAGACGCCCGCGCCGGCGCCCGCCGCCGCGCTCTTCGACGAGATGGCGGTGAGCGCCGAGGACCGCCTGATCCAGGAGCAGGAAGTGGTGGCGCTCAAGGATGCGCTCCGCTGCCTCAACGAGCAGGAGCGGACGGTGGTCTCGCTCTACTACTACGAGGAGCTCAACCTCCGCGAGATCGCGACCGTGCTCGAGGTGACCGAGTCGCGCATCTCGCAGATCCGCACGAAGGCGCTCGCCAAGCTGCGCGTCGCCGTCGCCCCGCTGCGCACCAGCGTCGCCTAGTAGGTCGCGGTCAGGCGGATCACGAGCGTCCGCTGGAGCGCGAGCCCGGGGTCCTGCACGACGTCCCCCTCGATCCCCGGAAGGGGAAGCTCGGTCTCCGGGTCGAGATACCGCGCGTGGCTGAAGGTGGCGAGGTTGCGGGCGGCGATCGTCACCCGCACACCACCGGCGCGCGTGAGCCGCGCCAGCCCGGGCGCGCCGTACGCGAGCGACAGCTCGTGGACTCGTAGCGCGTCACCCGGGACGAAGTACTCCGGACCGCCCATCATCTGCACGTGTGCCTGGTCGGCGAGCGAGGCACCCTGCGCCGCCGCGCAGATCCGGACGCGGCAACGGATCGACTCCACCTTGTCGAGCACCTTGTGCCCGCCGGCGTAGCCGAGGTTCGCCGCGAGAGTCCAGTGCTGGGCGAGGGTGAGCCGCGTGTCGAGCGTTCCGAAGCGTGAGGGGCGCGAGCGGCCGACGACGCTCGGCGCCGCGCCGGTGAGGACGTCGAGGCGTCCGTCGCGGTTCGTATCCGCGTAGGTGTACGGCGTCGAGATCCAGCTCGAGAAGGACCTGCCCTGCAGCATGCTGAGCCGGGAGAGGAAGTCGTACTGGTCGACGATGAGTCCGAGGGGGCCTGACGTTTCGGAGCGGACGCGATCCGCCTGCAGCGTGAAGCCGAGCTTCGTCTCGAGACGTACCGCGCTCGTCGCGACCGGCACGATCCGGCCATCGAGCTCGAGGCCGTTCACCACGCGGCGCACCGCGGGAAGCGGGACGAGGAAGCCGGTGTAGCCCACCAGGTACGGCCGCCGGTGAGACTCGCGCCGCCGGTAGGCGGTGAGGGAGAGCCGCCCGTCGGCGGGGGCGATGGCGAGATCGAGCCCTCCTTCACCTTCATACGTGCGGTCGGGGCGCAGGTTGCCGTCGGCGTCCATGTATCCGCC
>DATAIN010000589.1:0-7948 GCA_036262635.1 Gemmatimonadaceae bacterium
CCCGAGGTAGAGCGCGGTCACGCCATCGGTCGGGTTCAGCTCGCTGGCGCGCGCAAGGACGCGCTGCTCGACGAGGTCGCGCGCTCGCAGAGCGGCGCGGTGGATTCGGCGACGGCGGTGCGCTCGGGGCGGCTCGCCCGCGCGGGACGGATGGTGCGCGGCTCGATCACGCAGCTCGAGGGGAGGTCGCTCCGCGCGGACGCGGCGGTGGTGAACGTCAGCACGGCGCAGGTGGGCACCCCGATCAACACCGACTTCGGGCTCGACGCGGTGTTCGACGCCGAGAAGCGGATCGTGCTCGGCGTCTTCGCCGACATGGGGATCACGCTCACTCCCGCCGAGCGCGCGGCGATCGAGCAGCGGCCGACGAAATCGCTCGCCGCGTTCCTCGCCTACAGCCGCGGGCTCGCCGCCGAGGACGCGGGTCGGTACGGTGAGGCGGCGCGACTGTTCGAGGAGGCGAAGCGCATCGATCCCGGCTTCGGCGCGGCGCAGAGCGCCGCGAGTCGCGCGCAGGCGTCGACGACGGGCGCGTCGATCACGCCGGCGATCGTCGAGAGCTCGCTCGCCGGTACCACCGAGGGCGCGATCGTCACCGCGGCGACCGCGGGCGCCGACGACGCGGGACGGCTCGCCTTTACGGCGGCGGCGGCGCGCGACGCGATCAATCCGTCGCCCGCGGCGATCGCGGCCGGCGCGACGGTCACCCTGGTTCCGACGAAGGAGGGCGCCGCGATCGCGACGGGCGGCGACGTCGTCACGCTGAACGCGGGGCGGATCATCATCCAGGTCCCCCTCCCCCTCCCCAAGTGAGCATGCGCGATCTTCGAGCGCTCGCGGCGCTCGCCGCCTTCGTCCCGGCGTCGCTCGCCGCGCAGGACGCGATCGTCACCGGCCGCGCCGCGGTACAGACGGTCGGCTACACGCTGACGGCGAACGGTGTGAGCAAGGACATCTCACAGCTGGTCGCGCCCCTCGCGCTGATCCTGCCGATCGGCGATCGCTTCTCGGTGGACGTCGCCACCGCGTATGCGCGCTCGCAAGTGAAGCTGCACGGCGGGCCGACGAGCACGATCTCCGGTCTCACCGACACGCAGCTCCGCGCGAGCTACAGCTATGGCGAGGACGCGGTGATCGTCACGGCGGGGGTGAACCTCCCGACGGGACACAGCACCGCGGACGGCGCGCAGTTCGCCGCCGCCGAGAACATCGCGAACGACTTCCTGCTCTTCCCGATCGGGACGATGGGCTCCGGTCTCGCCACGACCGGCGGCGTCGCGCTCGCGCGGCCCTTCGGCGACTGGAACATCGGGCTCGGCGCGAGCTTCCGGCACTCGGCGGACTTCGCGCCGTATCAGTACAGCGACGGACAGAAGGCGCACTACCAGCCCGGCGACGAGTATCGCGCGCGCCTCGGCGTCGATCGCACCTTCGGCGCGTCGCGCGCGTCGCTCGGCGCGACCTGGTCGAGCTTCGGCGACGATCGCGCCGCGGGCGCGACCTTCAACACCGGCAACCGGCTCGTGCTGCAGGGTGGGTACGAGGCGACGGTGCGCGACGTCGGCTACACGCTCAACGTGTGGAACCTGACGCGCACGCAGGGTCATCGCGCAAGCGGCCAGGTCGCGCCGACCGAGAACATCCTGAACGCGATGCTCGGCGCGACGTTCACGATGCGGGGGATCGCGCTGGTTCCGTCGCTCGAGACGCGGCACCTGACGCGCAGCGCGGTCGCCGCGGACAGCAGCTTCCCGGCGCAGAGCAGCGGGAGCGGCCAGATGGAGACCATCGGCCTCGCCTCGCGCTGGACGATGGGCCTCTTCCAGATCGCGCCCTGGGCGAGCTACTCGGTGGGTACGCTCGACCGGACGGAGCTGACGGGATTCCGGGCGATGTTGGCGGTGCGGTTCACGCCGTAGGCCGCCGCTCGGCAACCACGCACGCGGATGCCGCGGATCGAGCGGATCGACGCGGATTGCTCCGTCCGAGGTCTGAGCTCCTCGGGCGGGAGGCGTTTCCCAAGGAGAACACCGCGTGAACCAGGGAGCTGTCGCCTGAGCCGACAGCTCCTTTGGTGACGCTTCTTTCTCCTTGGTTGAGGCAGTTTTCTCTGTGTTTGAATGCTTTTTACCAAAGCACCTGCCGCAGCCGAATCCGCGTCGATCCGCCAGATCCGCGTCGTCCGCGTGCGCCGTTCGCAACGCCACCGGGTCCCACCTGTCGCCTCACCCACCGTCGCGCCGTATATTTCGGCCAGTCTTTGGGGAACGACATCAGGGCACGGTTGGAGGCGTCATGGCTGGCCACAGTAAATGGAAGCAGATCAAGCACTACAAGGCGGCCACGGACGCGAAGCGTGGCGCGCTGTTCACGAAGCTCATCCGCGAGATCACCATGGCCGCGAAGCAGGGCGGCGGGGATCCGAACGGGAACGCGCGGCTGCGCACGGCGATCGATGCGGCGAAGGCCAAGTCGATGCCGAAGGACAACATCGAGCGCGCGATCAAGAAGGGTACCGGTGAGCTCGAAGGCGAGACCTACAGCGAGGTGACCTACGAGGGCTACGGGCCCGCGGGCGTCGCGATCATCGTCGACGCGGTCACCGACAACCCGACGCGCACCGTCGCCGACGTCCGGCACAAGTTCTCGCGCGGGGGCGGCAACATGGGCGCGTCGAACTCCGTCGCGTGGATGTTCGAGCGGAAGGGACAGATCGTCATCCCCGCCGCGAAGCTCGACGAGGACTCGGTGATGGAGATGGCGCTCGACGCGGGCGCCGATGATCTCCGCCGCGAGGAAGACCAGTACATCGTCACGACCCAGCCCAACGACTTCCACGCGGTGCGCAGCGCGCTCGAGGCGAAGGGGCTGACGATCGAGGAAGCCGAGATCGCGATGCTTCCGAAGAACACCGTGAAGGTCGAGGGGAAGGACGCCGACTCGGTGCTCAAGCTGATCGAGGCGCTCGAGGACCTCGACGACGTGCAGAAGGTCTGGGCCAACTTCGACATCGACGTCGCCGACATGGCGGGGGCGTAGCTCCCCGTGCTGGTGCTCGGCGTCGACCCGGGGACGGCGACCACGGGCTACGGCGTGGTTCGCGCGACGCGCCCCGGCGACGCGACGCTGGTCGAGTGCGGGGTGATCCGGACGCGGGCGCGCGATACGCTCGCCTCGCGCCTCAAGGAGATCCACGACGGGATGGAGGAGCTGATCGCCCGGCACAAGCCCGAGGTGCTCAGCGTCGAAGCCGTCTTCTACGCGAAAAACGTCCGCACGACCGTCGTGCTTGGCCACGCGCGCGGCGTGATCCTCCTCGCGGGCGAGCAGCATGGGCTGCACATCCACGAGATTCCCCCCGCGGAGATCAAGAAGGCGGTGGCGGGCACCGGTGCGGCGACGAAGGAGCAGGTGCAGTTCATGCTCACGCGGCTGCTCCGGCTGAAGAGCGTCCCCACGCCCTCGGACGCGGCGGACGGCGTCGCCGCGGCGCTCGCCTACTGCATGGGCGCGCACCTCGCGCGGCTCTCCGCCGCCGGTGCCGACGCGCCGCCGCGCGCGCGCAACACGCTCATCGGAGGACGGGGACGTTGATCGTCCAGGTGCACGGGAAGGTCATGGCGAAGGACCTCGATCGCGTCGAGCTGATGACGAGCGGCGGGGTCGCCTACGAGCTGCTGATCCCGCTCAACGTCTACGAGGCGCTCCCGCGGCAGGGCGACGATGCGACGCTCTGGACCTCGCTGATCGTGCGCGAGGACGGCTGGCAGCTCTACGGCTTCGCGACCGCGTACGAGCGCCGCGTCTTCAACAAGGTGCTCGGCGCAAAGGGCGTCGGCCCGGCGCTCGCGTTAGGCATGCTCTCGACGCTGACCGCGGACCGGCTGGTGCGGGCGATCCGCGAGAAGGACATCGCGACGCTGCAGAGCGTGCCGCGCGTCGGGCGGAAGAAGGCGGAGCAGCTGATCCTCGACCTCGCCGACAAGCTCGACGACGCGCTGCAGCCGAGCGACGTCGCCGGCGCCCCGCGGCCGGCGGGAACGGGCGTGGACGACGCGATCCGGGCGCTGGTGTCGCTGGGCTATACGACTGCGGATGCCGAGAAAGCGGTCAGAGCAGCGTTGGACAGCGGCAAGAAGGGAATGTCGGCGCCGGAGCTGATCAGAGCGGCGTTGGCGAAGATCGGGGGACGTTAGGCTGGAAGCAGGAGGCTGATGGCTGGAAGCAACGGCGGTGACGGGTTGCCCGCAGCCCATGGCCTCCTGCCTTCAGCCTCCGGCGAGCACGCCGCTCGCGCGACGAGGAGACCGAGAGACGAGAGATGAAGCCCGCCACCCGCACCAGCACCTTCACCGAATCGGTGATCCGCGAGATGACCCGCGTCGCGCAGGAGCATGGCGCGATCAATCTCGCGCAGGGAATGCCCGACTTTCCGATGCCGGCGCCGATGAAGGATGCGGCGTGCGCGGCGATCCACGGGGACGTCAACCAGTACGCGGTGACGTGGGGGACGCCCGCGCTGCGACTGGCGATCGCGCAACGCTACCGGCGCATGCACGAGATGGACGTCGATCCGGACAGCGAGGTGACGGTCACCTGCGGCGCGACGGAGGGGATGGCCGCGGTGTTCATGGCGCTGCTCGATCCCGGCGACGAGGTGATCATCCTCGAGCCGTTCTACGAGAACTACGGGCCCGACGCGATCCTCGCCGGCGCGGTGCCGAAGTACGTGCCGCTCGAGCGGCCGCTCTGGCACATCGATCCCGACCGGCTGCGCAAGGCGTTCACGAAGAAGACGAAGGCGATCGTCGTCAACACGCCGCACAACCCGACGGGACGCGTCCTCACCCGCGAGGAGATGACGCTGATCGCGGAGCTCTGCGTCGAGCACGACGTCTGGGCGATCACCGACGAGGTGTACGAGCACATTCGCTACGCGGGGAATCACCACCCGATGGCGACCTGGCCGGGGATGCGCGATCGCACGATCACCGTTTCCAGCCTGTCGAAGACCTTCAGCTGCACCGGCTGGCGCATCGGGTACGTCATCGCCCCCGCGCCGCAGACCAACGCGATCAGGAAGATCCACGACTTCCTCACCGTGGGCGCCCCGCATCCGCTGCAGGCCGCGGCCGCGGTCGGACTCGCCTTCGACGCGGACTACTACAACCACCTCGCGCTCGACTACCGCGCGCGACGCGACGTCCTCGTCTCCGCCCTCGCCGACGCGGGCTTCATTTTCTGCATCCCCGAGGGCGCGTACTACGTCCTTGCCGACTTCTCCGCCATGTCGCCGAAGGGCGACATGGCGTTCGCGCGCTGGCTCGCCCAGGAGATCGGCATCGCCGCCGTCCCCGGCTCCAGCTTCTACGCCGACAAGCCGTCAGGCAGGGGGCTGGTGCGCTTCGCCTTCTGCAAGAAGATGGAGACGCTGGAAGAGGCGTCGTACCGGCTGCGGGGGATCAGGGCGCGGGTCTGAACGGCGGCCATTAGCCATTAGCCGTTAGCGTTTAGCGACTGCGAGTAGAACCGCGTGGAGGGGAAAGACGACGGCGGCCAGAGGGACACTCCCCCGGCCGCCGTCTCTTGACGCTAATGGCTAATGGCTAACGGCCAGGGTCTAACGTCCCCCGAAGCTCAACCCCACCGCCGCTCCCGGCGCGTGGCCGTTCGCGCTGCGCCGATCTTCCGCGCTCACGGTCAGGTTCACGCGGCCGAGCTCGAGCCCCGTGCCCGCGGCGAGGACGATGCCCTGCGGGTTCACGGCGAAGCCGGTGCGCAGCGGCACGAAGGGGAGGAGGCGCAGCTCGGCGCCCAGCCCGACGTGAGTGCGATCGCCGACCCGGAGACCTTCGCCCATCTCGCGGCGAACGTCGGCGGCCAGCGTCAGGCGCGGGCTCACCTGCATCGCGACACCGGCGGAGAGGATCGGCTTGAAGCGCTGATCGTTCAGCCACTCCCGAACGTCGGCCGGGGCCGAGTCGAGGGGGAGCGTCGTATTCGAGTTGCTGTAGCTCGTGTCGCGGCCGTAGTAGGCCTGGATGGGCTTGTAGAAGAAGCTGCTCGCGTCCCACTGGAAGGTGTTCACGACGTTCTGGATCGCGAGGCTCGCCGTGATCGGACCGCTCGCCCACGCGCCGCCGACGTCGATGCCGACGCCGCTGCCGTGGTTGCCGAGCCGCGAGCTGTTGCCGGTGTCGGAGAGGATGATCGGGAAGCGCAGATCGATCTGTGACGAGCTCGCGGAGAGCTGCGAGCCACGGTCCTCGCCGTGCACGAGCATGTTCCCCATGATGTACTTCGCCGTCGCGCCGAAGGAGAGCCGCGCGAGGCCGAGGTCGATCGGGTGCGCCCAGGAGAGAGCGGTCGTCGTGGTCACCGCGCCGGTGAGGTGCGCGCCGTCGAGGGTGATGTCCTGCGCGCTCCCGGTGCGGCCGGCGTTGCCATAGAGCGCGAGCTCCATCGCGCCGGGCGCGAGGTTGGCGTCCATGCTCGCCGTCGTCGCGACCTGCACGGCGAAGCGCCCCGTGCTCATCCCGAAGAGCGTGACGCCGCCGCCGAGCTGTCCCTGCTCGCCGCCGTTGTACTCGATGCGCTGCATCCACTCGTCGCGCACCTCGTTCGGCAGGCGCACGCCCTGGTAGCGCGCGAGGTCGTCGGTCGAGATCGGGCCGAGGTCCCCGCTGCCGCGCACGCCGAGGAGGGTGAGCGAGAAGCGCGGGTTGTGCGGCAGCCCGAGGTTCGCCGGATTCCACGCCACGGCGCCGAAGCCGCGCGCCATCGCGGTGTAGTTGTCCGCCATCCCGAGGGCGGCCGGGCTCGCGCTCGGCAGCTGCGCGCCGGCGGTCGCCGCGCCGGCGAGGGTCGCCGCGACCAGCGCGAGTCGGGAGACGCTCTGCACGTTAGGCATCGGTCACTTCCCCCCGGCGGTGACGGTCGCCTCGACCATCGTGTTGAGGACGATCTTCTGGGTCGGCGTGACGGTCACCGCGCCGTTCGGCGCGTTCACGTCCCCGGTGATCGCGATGGCGACGTTCTTCTGGCCGAGCAGCGCGTTCATCTCGCTCCGGGTGAGCGCGAGGCGCAGCGTCGCCGGCGGCGTCCCGATACCGCCTAACGGGAGGGCGAGGCTCTTCGAGATCGGCGCGGCGTTCGGCGCGGTGAGGCTCACCGTCAGGTTGCCCTGCACCGCGAAGGGGTTCTGCACGGTGAGGATCACGGCGCCGCCGGTGATCGCGCCGGTCGTCATGTCCTGGAGTCCCGAGAGATCGACGGTGTCCTGCTGCGACGGGATGGCCCGCGAGGGGACCGCGACCGAGGCCTGGCTGACGCGGAGGTTGTTCGCGACCGCGTTCACCGAGAACCGCTCGGCGGTGTTGATGGTGACCGAGTCGCCCGCCGGCGAGAAGAGCGTGATGCTCACCTTGAGCGGCCCGCCGAGGCGCACCGGCGACGCCGGCGTTCCGAGGACGGGGATGGAGCGCAGGCGTCCGACGTTGGTCGGCAGCGTCAGCGCGGTTCCCGACACCGAGTCCTTCGCGAGCAGCGCGGACCCGGAGAGAACGCTGATGCGCATCCAGCCGCTCGCCGTCGCGCTCGGGTTGATGGGATCGAAGCTGAAGCCGTTGGTGATGGTGCAGTCGATCGTCCCGCCGACGACGTCCGCCGAGGCGACGTCCGACGGCAGCGCGATGCTCGTCGAGTCGACCATGGTGAACTGCGGCTTCGGCACGCGCGCGCCATTCACCGCGGCGCAGCCCGGGCAGACGCTGCCGAGGGTGGTGCTGTAGGTCGCCGCGGAAAGCGTCAGCGAGAAGACCTTCATGCCTCCGCCGACGTCGACGATCGACACCGAGGAGGGAAGGAGGCTCGCCACCGAGACTTCGGCGCTGTCGGCGGGGACCTGCCAGACGGTATCCCAGATCGGGAGCGAAGTCGGAACCTCGCA
>DATAIN010000590.1:0-2039 GCA_036262635.1 Gemmatimonadaceae bacterium
GGGGCAGCGCAGCTGGCACCGCCTGGTGCCGCTCGTGCAATTCGGCGCGGGGATCGCGTCGGACCTCACGCCGGCGCAGGATGTTGGGAACTACAAGTTCGGTGGGACAGCGGGCACCACCTTTGCACTCACCTTCGGCAGCGGCGTCCGGTATGTGCCGGGCGGCCGGTTCGAGCGGTGGGAGGTGCGCGGCGACGTCACGGACTACCTGTACGCGATCAAGTATCCCGGCTCGTATTTCGGCACGGTGACCGCGCCGAGGTCGGGAGTGCTCGCGTACGGAAGCTCGGCGTCGCGCTGGCGGCACAACGCGGGACTCACGCTCGGCCTGTCGTACCGGTTTCTCCGGTAGTCGCTCGCGTGGGAGGCACCACGTCTCCCACGACGTCTCAACGTACGCGGAGCGGAACCATGGCGCGCGATTTCGAGGACGTGCACGACATCGATGACCTGAGCGACGACGAGCTCCGCGAGCTGGTGCGGACGCATCTCGACGCGGAACAGGCACTGGACTCCGACGACATCCGTGTCGTCGTCGAGGATGGAGTGGTGGCGCTGGCGGGCCGCATCGGGACGGAGGAGGAGCTGCGCATCGCGGAGCACGTCGTCACGGACGTGCTGGGGATCGAGCGCTTCGAGAACCAGCTCGTGGTGGACCCGATCGCGCGCGGCGTCAGCCCCGAGGCGATCGACGATCACCTCGCCGACGAGGCGGAGCGCGCGGGAAAGCTGCTCGGCGACCGTGCGGTGCCCTACTCGCCCGAGGTCGAGCAGGTACGCGACGACCTGGACGACCGGCTCTACGGAACGACCGACGTGCAGGAAGCGATCGCCGAGGGAACGGCGTGGAACCCGCCCGATTCGCCGACGCCGGAAGGGCGCGACATCGGCGAGAATCGCTGACGCGCGCAGCACCCGACTTGTCCGGCTCGCGAGGGCCGGACATTTTCTTTTCGCATGCCGACCGCAACGCTGACTCGCCGGGTGACCTTCGCCGCGGCGCACCGATATCGTCGTCCCGAGTGGGACGATGCGCGCAACGAGGCGACCTTCGGGCTGTGCGCGCGGCCCAACTTCCACGGGCACAGCTACGTCTGCGACGTGACGGTGCGCGGCCCGATCGACGAGACGACGGGGTTCGTGGTCGATCTCGGAGTGCTCGATCGCGTGCTCCGCGCCGAGGTGAAGGATCGCTTCGATCACAGCAACATCAATCTGGACATCCCCGAGTTCGCCGACGGGAAGCTCGTGCCGAGTGGGGAGAACCTGGCGCGCTTCATCCTCGAGCGCGTCCAGCGCGCCCTGGGTGGAGCGGCGAGAGTGGTGGAGGTGAGCGTCGCCGAGGACGACACGTTGCGCGCGACCTACGCGGCCGATGGGTGAGTCGACGCCGCTCGTCGGTGCGATCCTCGCCGGGGGGCGCGCGCAGCGCATGGGCGGGCGCGCGAAGGGGCTGGAGCTCGTCGGCGGCGAGCGCATCGCCGAGCGTGTGCTGGCGGCGCTCCGGGCAGTGACGCGGCGGGTGGTCGTCGCCGGCGGAGATCCGGATCTCGCGCACATCCTCGGCGCCGAATTCGTCGACGACGCACGGCCGGGAAACGGACCGTTAGGCGGGATCGTCGGCGCGCTGCGCGCGACGGGGGCCGACGTGCTCGCGATCGCGTGGGACATGCCGTGGGTGACGCCGGACGCGCTTCGCCCTTTGCTCGAGGCCGGCCCGGAGCTGGACGGCGCAGCGTGGACGACCGGCGGCGAGCTCGAGCCGCTCTGCACGCTGTATCGCCGGAGCGCGCTGGCCCCCCTGAGCGAAGCGCTCGATCGCGGGGAGCGCAGGGCGCGGGTCGCCGCATCAGGCCTTCGCCTGCAGCTGCTCGATGCGTCGGTGCTCCCGCCGGGGTCTCTGGCCAGCGTCAACACTCCGGCGGAGCTCGAGGCGGCACGAGAGCGCGCCGCGACGACGGCTCTCCTCGTACGATGACTTCATTCACGATCATGCTTGCACTGACGCGCCGTTCGGCGCTCGTCTCCGCCTCGCTCCT
>DATAIN010000591.1:0-9089 GCA_036262635.1 Gemmatimonadaceae bacterium
GAGACGGTGCGCGAGGAGACGATCCGCGCCTTCGCCGAGCGCGGGCTGCTCGCGCTGACGATCCCGAAGGAGTACGGCGGGCTCGGGCTGTCGGCCACTGGCTACGCGCACATGCTCGGCGTCGTCGCGGCTGCAGATCCATCGTTAGGCGTGCTGGTCGGCGTGCACTGCGGGCTGGGGTCGAAGGCGATCGTGCTCTTCGGGAACGAGGCGCAGAAGGCGCGCTACCTGCCGGTGCTCGCGCGCGGGGAGACGCTCGCGGCGTACGCGCTCACCGAGCCGGAGACCGGCTCGGACGCGCAGAACATCAGGACGATGGCCGAGCGCGAGAGCGACGGCTCGTGGCGGCTGAACGGGCGAAAGATCTGGATCGGCAATGGCCATCGCGCGGGAGTGATCGCGACCTTCGCGCAGACGCTGGTCGAGCGGCGCGGCGAGCTGGTGCGCCGGCCGACGGCGTTCATCATCCGCCCGGACATGCCGGGGTTCAGGGTGATCGACACCTTCCGCAAGCTCGGGATTCGCGGCTCGACGCAGGCGGAGCTGGAGTACAAGGACCTGCGCGTCCCGGCCGATCACACGTTAGGCGAGATCGGCAAGGGATTCGGCGTCGCGGTACACGTGCTGAACGGGGGACGCCACTCGCTGGCCGCGGCGTGCACCGCGAGCACGAAGCATCTGCTCGACGAGATGACGCGCTACGCCGAGGGGCGGGTGCAGTTCGGGCAGCCGATCGCCAACTTCGAGATCACGCAGCGGAAGCTCGCGACGATCGCCGCCGACGCCTACGCGGCGGACGCGATGCTCGGCGTTCTCGGTCGCCTGGCGGACGACCCGGGGGCGGACCAGTCGCTCGAGGCGGCGTGCTGCAAGGTGTTCGCGAGCGACCTGATCTGGCGCACCGCGGACGAGATGGTGCAGATCGCCGGCGGTCGCGGCTTCGTGAAGCCGTACGCGTACGAGCGCTTCCTGCGCGACGCGCGGATCAACCGGATCTTCGAGGGGACGAACGAGATCCTGCGCCTCTTCATCGCGCTGAACGGGATCGCCGAGCCGGCGGAGCGCCTCGCGGGGATCGGCTCGGCGCTGAAGAGCCCACTGCGGAACGTCGGGCTGCTGGGCAGCTTCGCCGCCGAGCGGCTGATGCAGAGGTTCGGGGCGACGGCGACGCTCGACGTCGAGCTGGACGCGCGGCTGACGAAGCACAAGGAGAAGCTCGAGAAGCACGTCGGCGAGCTGGCGACGGCGACGGAGAAGGTGATCACGCAGCACCGGAAGGCGATCATCGAGAAGCAGATGATCCTCGAGCGGCTGGCGAACATGGCGATCGACCTCTTCGCGACGGCATGCACGATCTCGCGCACGCAGCGGATCATCGAGAGCGGGAGCGAGGCGGAGGCGGAGAAGGCGGTGGCGCTGTGCGACCTGTTCTGCGTGACGGCGGGGCGACGCTTCCGGGCGGTGAGGATGTCGCTGGAGGAGGAAGCGGACGACGACAGGCGACGTGACGTGGCGGCGCGGGTGCGGGCGGACGGAGGTTATGGAGTTCCGAGCGCGGTGTTGCCGGTCGGGTGAGATTGTCTCGCCCGACACGCCCCACGCCTATTCAGGGCCTCGGCTTGTTGTAACAGGAGCCGTGGAGGGCGTGGAGTGGGTTGGTGGAGCTGCTGCTCATCACAACCCCTCCCTGCTCTCCACGGCTCCTGTGAACATTGCCGAGCAATGTTCGAAGAGAATCCGCGTGCGCCGTTGCCGCGAGCTCGGCATATCATCTGCTGGTCGAACCTTCAACTCAACGGGAGAGGACTCATGGACCTGCTCACCTGGATCATCGTCGGACTCGTCGCCGGAGTGCTCGCGTCGTTCGTGATGGGCGAGGGGTACGGGATCATCGGCGACATCATCATCGGGATCATCGGTGCGTTCGTCGGCGGGTGGGTGTTCCGGACGCTCGGCGTGCACAGCCCGTTGAGCGGACTCGCGGGGACGATCCTCGTCGCGTTCGTGGGCGCGGTGGTGCTGCTGTTCGTGCTGCGGCTGATACGGCGAGGGACGCGACGGGTGTAGCTCGCCGGCGCGCGCGCGGAGCGTCAGCCTTCGCGGTGCTTCGTGACGACGAGCGGCTCGCGGCTATCGAATGCGGCTCCGATGACCGCGCCGATGGAGGCGGCGAAGACGATGCCGACGATGCCGGCGAAGACGATCACGAGAGCGAAGCCGCCCAGCTCGCTGTGCCACTCGCCGGTGAGGTTGAGGAGCCAGAAGAAGGGGATCAGGGCGAGCGCGATGGCGAACCCTGCCCCCGCGCGGCCGTGGCTGTCGACCCGATCGACGCTGACGATCGTCGCGAAGGGGATGGGCGTCGGATGCTCGTCGTACGGCGCGCGGGCGAGGACGAGCGTTTCGCCCTCGAGGCTCCGGAAGATGCCGCGGACTTCTTCGCCGGCAGCGGTCCTGACCGCGAGGCGCTGCCCGACCGCGAGGTTCGCGAGCGCACCACGCAGCGCGTCGGAGCGCGAGGTTCCGCTCCGGCCGGGTTGATCGTTCGACATCGAGGCTCCGCGTCGGCGAGCGGGTTTAGCCTGAGGGAAACTCCTCTCGAAGGACGACCGAGCCCGTTCAGGGTCGCGCGCCTGGTCAGACCCCGTGCTGGCACCACCGCAGGACGACGGTGCCGGCCACCGTTCCCTCGGCCCGCTCGACGAGTGTCGTGGGGAAATCGGGGTTGAGGGAGAGCAGCTCGATCGACGCCGGCCCGACGCGCCCGACGCGCTTCACCACGTAGCCGTCGTCGGGACGACGGGCGACGACGATCGAGTCGCGCGCGACCTCGCTCCCGATCTTCACGAGCACGACATCCTCCGAGTGGAGGAGCGGCAGCATGCTGTCGCCCTTCACCGTGAGCGCGACGTAGCGTCCACGCGGCAGGTCGTCGGGGATGGAGAGCCAGCTGTCGCAGGGCTCGTCCCAGAGGACGCGCCCCGCGCCCGCCGCGATTCCCAGCTCGAGGCGCGGCGCGCATCCCGCTTCAGCCGCCGGATTGATCACACGCGAAAGCGTGCCGGCGACCGGGGCCGGCTGCGCGACGGGCGCGTCGGGGACGCAGCGCACCCCGAAGCGTGCGCCTAACGCGGCGGCGCCGAGCCGGCGCGCGCGCGCGTCGGCACGCGCCTCGGCGGCGAGCGTCGGGCGACGCCGCGCGCGGAGCTCGGCCGCCTGCCAGTCGAGGAAGCGCGGGTCCGGCTCGACGAGGCGTTCGGCGAGGGCGGCGGTGATGGCGACGAGAGTGTCGATCTCGTGCTCGCGCGCTTCGTCGCGCGCGGAGCGGGAGGCTGGGGCGTGGTCAATCATCGATCCGTTCCGGTGGAGGACCCTCGGCGACCGCCGCGGCCGAGGGGACGCGGGCCGCTCGGGAGGGGAGCGGGCCATGCAGCGGGAAGCGCGCGCCGTGGTGGGCGCCGCGCGTGAAGAGCGTCTCGAGGGCGAGACGGTCGGCATCGCCTAACGTCGCGAGGTGGAGGTCGGCGCGGGCGCGCAGCCTGGCGCGCAGTCGCTCGACGCGCTTGCCGACCGCGGCGTAGCCGAGGCCGAGCCACTGCGCGATCTCGCGGTAGGGAACGTGGTGGCTCACCCAGACGAGGAGCACGCGCTCGTCGTCGGAGAGGTCGTCGAGGAGCGCGGCGGCGAGCGCGGCGACGGGGCGCGAGGGCCGCGGCGGCTCCCACCCCGGTCCCGCGCTCGCGCGAAGGGTGGACTCGGAGCAGATCCCCTCGTCGGCGAGCGCCGCCTCGCGTGCCAGCGGCTCGCGCACGCGCGCGATGGCGCGTCCGCGGGCGCCGCGCCGCGCGTTGAGCAGCCGATTGCGCAGCGCAGCGACGAGGTAGGCGGGAATCGATCGCGGCGTCGGCGCGTTAGGCGCGACGAGCGCGAGCGCCGCGTCCTCGAGGGTCTCGCCGACGAGGTCATCGCGCTCGCCGCCGCTCGCGCCGAGCCGGTGCGCGTGATGCTCGAGCAGGGGCTCGAAGCGGAGGAGAAACTCGCGCAGCGCGGTGGAGTCGCCCTGACGCATCGCGTCGAGCAGCGCCGCGTCGCCGAGAGCGCGGGCCGCGGCGAGATGTCGCTCCCCGCCGGGCCGACGGGCGGCGCTCACAGGCCCTCCCCGCCAGAGCGGCGACGGGGAAGCGAGGCGGTGGCGCCGGAGGAGAAGCGAGCAGTCTCGTGCATCAGGGACTCGGAGGAAGGGGGTCAATCTTATACCGAAGAAAGACCGAAAACAAGAGTGAAAAAAGGGGCTCAGGGGCAGGACAGCGGGCGTGCGGCGGGGCGAAATCTCGGGCAGGTCGCGGGCGACGGGCGGGGGGATCGAGCGTCCTTCGCCGGGTCGTCCACGGGTCGATCGTCGGCGCGGCGCGCCAGCTCGCCTTCGAGCACGCTCACGCGCGCGGTCAGGGTGTCGACGTCGGCAGCGACGCCAAGGATCCAGCGCACCGGCTGGTGCAGGGTGTAGACGAGCCCCACCGCCGTCGCCAGGGTGGTCAGCGCGCGCGGGTTGACGAACGGGGTGTGCTCGTCGGGGGAGACGGATGACGTGTCGTGCCTCATACGGCCTCTCGTGTTCGGGTCCACATGTAAGACACGACCCGATGACATGCGCGCCGGCGCGCGCCGGGCACGCCGCGTGCGCCTCACGGCGCTCCCACGAACAGGAGATCCGATGGCCGATTACGGACCGAACGACCGCGACCCGCGCGACGAGCCGCGGGGCGGCGAGAAGCTGGAAGGCCAGGTCGCCCGCGAGACGGCGGAGGGACGCGAGCACACGGGTGGCGCGGAGCGCAGCCGCCAGGGCGACGGCGCCAACGACGGCGACACCTCGCGCGGCGACGACGCGTTAGGCGAGCCGGTGCAGTCGCGCGAAGCGGGCTTCGCCCAGCACGCACGACAGGGACAGGCGCAGAGCCCGAAGCAGACGAACCACTTCGAGCCGCCGAAAGATCAGGAAGGCCATCACGGCCGACGCCATTGAGGCTGGAAGCTGTAGGCAGGAGGCTGTGAGCGAGGGCGTCCACTGCGGTTGACCGTGATCGACGCAGTCGCCTCCCGCCCACAGCCTCCGGCTTCCAGCCCGCCGCTACGGCTCGAAATCCAGCGCCAGATCCAGCGCCGGCGCCGAGTGGGTCAGGGCGCCGACGGAGATCCAGTCCACTCCCGTCTCGGCGATGCCCCGGACGCGGTCGCGGGTGACGCCGCCGGAGGCTTCGATCTTCGCGCGGCCGCCGACGAGGTTGACGCAGGCGCGCATGTCATCGATCGACATGTTGTCGAGCATGATGATGTCGGCGCCGGCGGCGAGGGCGCGCTCGACCTGCTCGATGCGGTCGCACTCCACCTCGACCTTCACCCCGGGCGCGGCGTGCTCGCGCGAGCGCTGGATCGCGACCGCCACGTCGCCCTCGACGGCTGCCAGATGGTTGTCCTTGATCAGGACGCAGCTCGAGAGGTTCATCCGGTGGTTCGTCCCGCCGCCGGCGCGTACGGCGTACTTCTCGAGGCGGCGCCACCCGGGGGTCGTCTTTCGCGTGTCGAGGATCTTCGCGCGCGTTCCGGCGATCGCGTCGACGTACTGGCGCGTCAACGTCGCGATGCCGGAGAGGTGCTGCATGAAGTTGAGCGCGACGCGCTCGGCGCTGAGGATCGCCCGCGCCTTTCCCGTGAGGAAGAGCACCGGTGCCGCCGCGCCGACGCGCAATCCGTCCTCGGCGTCGACGCGCACGTTCACCGACTCGTCGAGCTGGCGGAACGCCTCGATCGCCAGCATCACCCCGCAGACGACGCCGGGCTGCCGGGCGACGAGGGTCGCGCGAGTGCGGCGGTCGGAGCGCACGGTGGCGATCGTCGTCACGTCGTCGAAGGCTCCGTCCTCGTCGAGCGCGGCGCGGACGAGCTGCGTCGTCTCCTCGTAGCTGAGCGGGAAGAGCAGATGCTCCTCGTGCTGGAGCGCCCGCAGGGAGCGCGGGGTCACGACGTGCCGATAGGGATTGTTCTGCTCTTCGCGCGGGCTCGCCATCGGATCCTCACTCTCCCGGGTCGATCATCTCCGGCACCGGCGACAGCGCGGGGCCGCTGCGTCCACCGATGGCGATCATCCGCTCGATCGCCCGGCGTGCTTTCGTCGCGGTCTCCTCGGGGACCGTGATGCGGAACTCCAGGTTCTCGAGCGAGCGGAGGACCTTCGGCAGCGTCGTCACCTTCATGTAGGCGCACGCCGCACGGTCGTTCGCGGCGAAGAAGCGCTTCGTCGGATTCTCGCGGCGCAGACGATGGAGAATCCCGATCTCCGTCGCGACGATGAACTCGCTCGCCGGCGACTCCGCCGGCCGCTTGATCATCCCCTCCGTCGACAGGATCTTCACCCCCTCCGCGTCCACCGCGCCCGACGACACCGCGTCGAGGACGCTCGTCGAGCAGCCGCACTCGGGGTGGATGAGGAACTCCGCCTCGGGGTGATGGCGCCGCTGCAGGTTGATGTGCTCGGGGTCGATCCCCGCGTGCACATGGCACTCCCCCATCCAGACGATGATGTTGTCGCGTCCGGAAACGCGCCGCACGTGCGCGCCGAGGAACATGTCGGGGCAGAAGAGGATCGTCTTTTCGGGGGGGATCGCGTTGATGACCTCGACCGCGTTCCCCGAGGTGCAGCAGTAGTCGCTCTCCGCCTTCACCTCGGCGGTGGTGTTCACGTACGACACGACCACCGCGCCGGGGTGCTCCTCCTTCCACTCGCGCAACTGCTCGGCGTTGATGGTCGCGGCGAGCGAGCAGCCCGCGGCCATGTCGGGGAGGAGGACCATCTTCTGCGGCGAGAGAATGGCCGCGGTCTCCGCCATGAAGTGCACGCCGCAGAAGACGATGACGTCGGCGTCGGTCTTCGCCGCCTCGCGCGACAGGCCGAGTGAGTCGCCGACGTAGTCGGCGACGTCCTGCACCTCGGGGCGCTCGTAGTTGTGAGCGAGGATCACCGCGTTGCGCTCGCGCGCCAGCCGTCGGATCTCCTCGTGCAGCTCGGCGAACTGGGGCTGTGGGTCGAAGGGCATCAGGATGGTCGAAGTCGAGCGTAGTATATCCGCGCGGCGGTCAGCTCGCCCCGCCGAGCTCGGCGCCGATCCACCGGACGCGCGAGCCGTGCGGAAACTGCGCGAACGTTTCCCCGCGGGCGAGCCGGCGGATCTCGTCGCAGGTCCAGGCGTCGCTCCCCTCCTCGGGGAGCGCGATGCGCGCCAGCAGTCCGGGCCGCGACTCGAAGGAGACTCCCACGCTGCACTGATTGCGCCGCCAGATCGGGGTCCCGTAGGCGTGCTGCAGATCGGCGAGCGAGGAGCCGGGCCCGATTCCCTCCGCGGTGCGCGCCCCGTCCAGGACCACGACCCGCGAGACGACGTCGTCGGCGGTGATCCCGGCGAGGTCGGCCACGACGAGTGCCTCGCCGAGCCGCACCGCGATCGCGGGGAGGTAGGCGCCGTCGTCCCAGTCCCAGATCAGCAGCCGCTCGGGGCAGGCGCCGAGCACGAGCGGCAGCGGCTGGCCGGGATAGAGCGGTCCCACCGCGTCGGGGGCGACGACGGGAGTCGTCGCGCCGCACGAGGGCACCTTCGCGCGGAGCGCCGCCGAGAAGGCCCCGCCGTGCGAGGTCGCCATCGCCGAGGTGTCGGAGGGCCAGGGCGGGATCTCGCTGACGTAGGGCGAGGGCTTCGCGGCCCCGGTGTCGGCGGCGCGCTCGCGGGTCGCGCAGGCGGCGACGAGCGCGAGCAGCGCGAGCGCAGTCCGGCCGTCAGGCCTAACGCGAAGCATGCGTCACCACTCGATGTGCCGGCCGCGCCATGCGCTTCTCGCCCGCGGAAAGTCGCTTCTATAATGGCCTCCCCGCGACTCCTTGCGAAGGAGGGCCCCTTCGGCGACCAGGCGCGCGGTCTGGACCATGTTGCGCTCCTCGGTCGCCCCCTCGGGGAGGCGGTCCTCGATCTGGTCGAGACGGGCGATGCAGCTGCGGAGCCCGCGCGCGGTGCGCGAGATCCCCGCGTACTCCCACATCACCGAGCGGATCTGGCCGGCCGCGACCTGCGCCGCGCCGCGGTCGCTGAGCACGGGGACGCGCCAGTCGCCGCGCCGGGGCTCGGCCCCGAGTGGCGCCATCGCCTGCATGTCGCGCGCGACGCGCTCGGCGAAGACGAGCCCCTCGAGGAGTGAGTTCGAGGCGAGCCGGTTCGCGCCGTGCACCCCCGTGCGCGCCACCTCGCCGCAGGCGTAGAGCCGCGGGATGCTCGACCGGCCGGCGAGGTCGGTGACGACGCCGCCCATCATGTAGTGCGCGGCCGGCGTCACGGGAATGAGGTCCCGCCGCGGATCGATGCCACGCGCCTCGCAGATGGCGAGGATCCCGGGAAAGCGCGTCGGCCAGCTCTTCCCGATCTTGCGCGCATCGAGATAGACCTTGGCGCCCCCCTTCTGCTCGGCGAAGATCGCGCGGGCGACGACGTCGCGCGGCGCGAGCTCGGCGAGCTTGTGGCGCTTCGGCATGAAGCGCTCTCCCGCCGCGTTGAGCAGGGTCGCCCCTTCCCCGCGCACCGCCTCGGAGATGAGCTGGAGCGGATTCTCGGGGGTGTCGAGCGCGGTGGGGTGGAACTGGACGAACTCCATGTCGCTCAGCTTCGCGTCCGCGCGGTGCGCGATCGCGAAGCCGTCGCCCGTCGCGACGACGGGGTTCGTCGTGTAGCGGTAGAGCTGACCGCAGCCTCCGGTCGCGAGGACGGTCGCGTCGGCGATGATCTCCGTTGCGCGCCCCGCCACGCTCGCCCGCGCGCCGACGCAGCGCCCGTCGTCGATGATGAGATCGAGCACGCGCGTCCGCTCGAGGACGGTGACGCGTTCGCTCTCCTGGACCTTCGCGATGAGAGTGCGCGCGACCTCGGCGCCGGTCTGGTCGCCGTGCGCGTGGACGATGCGGTTGGTGGAGTGGGCGGCCTCGCGGCCGAGCTTGAAGTCGCCCCCGGGAGCGAGGTCGAAGTTGGCGCCCGCGGTGTGCAGCTCGCGCA
>DATAIN010000592.1:0-2139 GCA_036262635.1 Gemmatimonadaceae bacterium
ATCGAGTACTACCACTTCACCGTCGGAACCGTCGCCGGCGACCCCGACGTGATCGTCTCGCGCACCGGCTACACCGGCGAGGACGGCTTCGAGCTCTACTTCGATCCCTCGCGCGCCGAGCACGTGTGGCAGGAGCTCGTCGCGAAGGGGGACGCGACGCCGGCGGGGCTCGGCTGCCGCGACTCGCTGCGGCTCGAGATGGGGATGGCGCTCTACGGGAACGACATCGACCACACCACCACGCCCCTCGAGGCGAACCTCGCCTGGCTGGTGAAGCTCGCCAAGGGCGACTTCGTCGGCCGCGAGGTGCTGCAGCAGCAGAAGGAGCGCGGCGTGCCGAAGAAGCTCGTCGGCTTCACGAGCGGGGAGCGCGCCTTCCCGCGCCACGGCTATCCCGTCTTCTACGAGAACGCGGCGAGCGGCGTAGTGACGAGCGGGACGATGAGCCCCTCGATCGGCGTGCCGATCGGGATGTGCTACCTGCCGACCGCGGGGGCGCGCGAGGGCTCGACGCTCGAGGTGGAGATCCGCGGCAAGCGCGTGCCGGCGACGGTGGTGAAGCCGCCGTTCTACAAGCAGGCAACCCACCGTTAGGCAGGTGGCCGATCGCAAGGCCGCGCTCCGCGTCGCCGTCGTCACCGTCTCCGACGCCGGCGCGCGAGGGGAGCGCCAGGATGCCTCGGGGGAGGCGATCGCCCGCTGGGTGCAGTCGCGCGGCGACACGCTCGCTTCGCGGCAGGTCGTCCCCGACGAGACCGTCGACATCGTGCGAGCGCTCGTCGCCATAGCCGACGGCGACGTCGCGGACCTCATCCTCACCAGCGGCGGCACCGGGCTCGCGCCGCGCGACGTCACGCCGGAGGCGACGCGCGCGATCGGCGAGCGCGACGTGCCGGGGATCCCCGATCTGATCCGCGCCTCGGCGATGGCGCGCTTCCCGCGCACCGCGCTCGGCCGCGGGATCGCCGTGGTGCGCGGGCGCGCCCTCGTCGTCAACCTGCCGGGATCGCCTGACGGCGTGCGCGACGCGCTCGCCGCGCTGGAGCCGATCGTCGATCATGCGTGCGACGTGCTCACCGGGCGCGTCACCGAGCACCAGGCGGAGGCGCGATGAAGGTCCTCATCACGCTCGCCGATCTCGAGCCCGCGGCGCGGCTCAAGGGGCTGCTCGACCGCGCGGGGATCGACACGGTGCTCGTGCCCCCGGTGGACGACCTCCCCTCGGCGGTGCAGCGAGAGAAGCCCGACCTCATCGTGATGACGGGCGGTCTCGTCGATCCGGTGAATGTGCGCATCGCGCGGCAGCAGCTGTGGGCGGGATGCCCCGTCGTCGGGCTGGCCGACGTGGACGACCCGACGGTGCACGAGCGGCTCCGCGCCGCGGGCTTCCTCGACGTCTTCACCAAGCCGATCGACGTCGGCGACGTCTTCGACACGGTGAAGCGCATCCTCGAGCGGCGGCGGCTCCAGCAGGCGACGGGGCTCATCGGCGAGTCCTCGGCGATGCGCGAGGTGCTGGTGAAGATCGAGCAGATGGCGCCGGTGTCGAGCACCGTCCTCGTCGAGGGGGAGAGCGGCACGGGGAAGGAGCTCGTCGCGCGCGCGCTGCACCAGCTCAGCGGACGCAGGTCGGGACCGTTCATCGCGGTGAACGTCGGCGCGCTCCCCGAATCGCTGCTCGAGAGTGAGCTGTTCGGCCACGAGAAGGGCGCCTTCACCGGCGCAGCCGAGCGCCGGCTCGGCCGCTTCGAGCTCGCCGACGGGGGGACGCTCTTCCTCGACGAGATCGGGGAGATCCCGCACAGCACGCAGGTGAAGCTCCTCCGCGTGCTCGAGGAGCGCGAGGTGACGCGCGTCGGCGGCTCGGCGGCGATCCCGGTGGACGTGCGCGTGGTCGCGGCGACGAACCGCTCGCTGCGCGATCACGTGCTCGAGGGAGACTTCCGCGCCGATCTCTACTACCGGCTGAACGTCCTCGACATCTATCTGCCCCCGCTGCGCGAGCGGCGCGAGGACGTCCCGATCCTCGTGCGGCGCTTCGTGAGCGAGTTCTCACGCATGCACGACAAGCCCTTCCACGGGATCAGCGCCGAGGCGATGCAGGCGCTGACGGACTATCCGTGGCCGGGGAACGTGCGC
>DATAIN010000593.1:0-1634 GCA_036262635.1 Gemmatimonadaceae bacterium
ATCCCCTCGAGCGTGAGCGCGGGATCACGATCCTCGCCAAGAACACGTCGATCCGCTGGAAGGGGACGAAGATCAACATCGTCGACACCCCAGGCCACGCCGACTTCGGGGGTGAGGTCGAGCGCATCCTCCGCATGGTGGACGGCGTGCTCCTGCTCGTCGACGCCTTCGACGGCCCGATGCCGCAGACGCGCTTCGTGCTGCGGAAGGCGCTCGCCCTCGGCCGCACCCCCATCGTCGTCATCAACAAGATCGACCGCCCCGGCGCGGACCCGATGCGCGTGCACGACGAGGTGCTCGATCTCTTCATCGAGCTCGAGGCGAACGAGGAGCAGCTCGAGGCGCCGGTGGTCTACGCCTCGGCGCGCGAAGGCGTCGCGACGATGGACATGGACGTGACGCCGAAGGATCTCTCGCCGCTCTTCGACACGATCGTCGAGAAGGTGCCGGCGCCGCCGCACGACGACGCGGGCCCGTTCCAGATGCTGGTCTCGACGATCGACTACTCGCCGTACGTCGGGCGGCTCGCGGTCGGCCGCATCGAGCGCGGCACGGTGAAGGTCGGCGAGCAGGTCGCGCTGCTCTCGATGGACGAGGGGCGCCCCGCCGAGCGCGCGCGCGTCACCAAGCTCATCGCGTTCGAGGGGCTGGAGCGCACCGAGGTGCAGGAGGCGTCCGCCGGCGAGATCGTCTCGATGGCGGGACTCGAGAACGTCGAGATCGGGCTGACGATCACCGACGTCGAGCATCAGGAGCGGCTCGCGGGCATCGCGGTGGAGGAGCCGACGATCAGCGTCGACTTCGTGGTGAACAACTCGCCCTTCGCTGGAAAGGAAGGGAAGTTCGTCACCTCGCGACAGATTCGCGAGCGGCTGATGAAGGAGCTCGAGCGGAACGTCGCGCTGCGCGTCGAGGACACCGACAGCACCGACACGTGGAGCGTCTCGGGTCGCGGCGAGCTGCACCTGACGATCCTCATGGAGACGATGCGCCGCGAGGGATACGAGTTCCAGGTGTCGCGGCCGCGCGTGATCACGCGCGTCGGAGAGAACGGCGAGCGGCTCGAGCCGTACGAGGAGCTGGCGATCGACGTCCCCGAGGAGCATCTCGGCGCCGTGATCGAGAAGCTCGGTCCGCGCCGCGCCGAGATGATCGAGATGAAGAATCCCGGTCAGGGTCTCGTCCGGCTGCTCTACCGGATCCCGGCGCGCGGGCTCTTCGGTTACCGGTCGGAGTTCCTCACGGACACGCGCGGAACGGGGATCATGCATCACCGCTTCCTCGAGTACGGTCCGTGGGCGGGGCCGCTCGCCGGCCGCACGCGCGGCACGCTGGTCTCGATGGAGGCGGGCACGATCGTGGCGTTCGCGCTGGCGAACCTCGCCGAGCGCGCCACGCTGTTCGTGTCGCCGGGTGATCCGGTCTACGAGGGGATGATCGTCGGCGAGAACTCGCGGCCGGGGGACATGGACGTCAACCCGACGAAGGAGAAGAAGCTGACGAACATGCGCTCGAAGGCGAGCGACGAGAACATTCAGCTCGAGCCGCCGCGGGAGTTGACGCTGGAAGGGGCGCTGGAGTATATCGAGGACGACGAATTGATCGAGATCACGCCGAAGGCGATTCGCCTGCGC
>DATAIN010000594.1:0-2717 GCA_036262635.1 Gemmatimonadaceae bacterium
CCCGGATATCCAGGCCCTCGACAAGCTGATCGCTCGCACGAAGAAGGATCTCCAGGAAGCGAGTCGAGTGTACCTGGAGGGCGTCGCCTCGCGGCTGCGATCCTACGACGAGACGATCGGCGAGCTCCGCCAACAGTCGGAACGATTCCCGCCGCTGGAGTCGGAGCAGGCGAGACTGACCGCTGACGTGCGTACGCTGCAGAAGATGTACGACGACCTGCAGGGCCAGCTGCAGATCGCCCGCATCAACGAGACGGCGGAGGGCGGCACGGTTCGCCTCGTCGATCGCGCGCAGCTGCCGACGTTCGCGATTTCGCCGAACCGGCGGCGCGCCGTGCAGTTCGCCATGATCATCGGGCTCCTCCTCGGGGTCGCCGCGGCGGTCGGGCTCGAGAAGATCGACGATTCGGTGAAATCTCCGGACGAGCTTCCCACCCGCTTCCAGCTGCCGGTGCTCGGACAGATCCCCGCCATACCAGTTGGCGGGCGAGACGAGGGGATGCCACTCAACCGACTCGTGACTCACGTCGATCCGCGATCGGTCGTGGCGGAGGCGTACCGAAGTCTGCGCACCAACATCGCGTTCTCACGCGCACAGGCCCGCATCCGCACCCTGGTGCTCACCAGCCCCGGACCCGCCGACGGCAAGTCGACCACCGTTGCGAACCTCGCGATCACGTTCGCGCAGCAGGGTCAGAAGACGCTGCTCGTCGACGCCGATCTTCGCCGGGCGGTGCTCGACAAGACGTTCGGCGTCCCGCGCACCCCGGGCCTCACCGAGGTCGTCGTCGGCGTCGCCTCGCTCGACAATGCGGTCCACGCGACGTCGGTCGAGAATCTGTTCGTCATGGGAAGCGGCCAGCTGCCGCCTAACCCGTCGGAGCTTCTCGGCTCCGTGCGAATGCACGAAGTGCTGGAGGCGGCGCGAGAGCGCTTCGACGTCGTCCTCTTCGATTCGCCACCGCTGCTCGCGGTTACCGATGCGGCCGTGCTCTCGACGATGGTCGAGGGGTCGATCCTCGTCGTGCGCATGGGGAGCACCAGCCGCGAGGCCGTGCGTCGGGCCGCGTCGCATCTGCGGGCCGTACATTCGCGGGTTCTCGGCGCGGTGCTCAACGACATCGACCTGAGCGCGGGCTCCTACTACGGCGGCTACGGCTACTACGCCTACGCCTACCATCCCGAAACGCGATCCCGAAACGGTCGCGGACACCGCGTGCGCGATCGCGTCCGCGCGCTCCTCGGGCAGGGGACAGGGTCGGCTGACGACGGCGTGTGAGGTGACGTCGATCGACGCCGCGTCGCGTGAGACGCTCACCCTCGCGCGGCTCTGCTCCGGCACCACGGCGGACCGGGTCGCGGAGCTCGGGAACCAGGACTGGGCCACACTGCTCGAGCGCGCGGAGAGGGAGCGCTGTACCGCGCTCGCGTGGCTCCGCGGCGCGCCTGTCATCCGGGCGCTCGCACCGGTGGAGGTGGCGAGCGCCTGGCGGTCACGAACCCTGCGCCTCGGGATGTCGGCCAGCGAGCAGCTCGGCGAGCTCGCCGAGCTGTTGAGCGCGTTCGAGAGAGGGGGTGTCGAGGCGGGCGTCCTCAAAGGCTTCCCGCTCGCCCAGCGGCTGTATGGCGATCCATGCGTGCGGCCGGTTGCCGACGTCGACCTGTACGTTCCGCTCGCGCAGCGTCAGGCTGCACACGAGGCCCTGCTCGTCACGGGTTTCTCGCACCGCTCGGGAGAGCCGCCGCACGAAGGCGTATATCATCGTGCCTCCGGCCCGAAGACGCTGTTCGTCGAAGTGCATTCGGCGGTGCTCGACGAGGCGTTGCTATCCCACCTTGAGCTCCCTGCGCCCGAGATGCGACTGGTCGACGTCAACGGCGTTCGCATGTACGCCTGCGACGGCCCTCTGCTTCCGGTCTTTCTTGCGTTGCACCTCGCCAAGCATTCAGCAGTGCCGCTGCTCTGGTGGATCGACTTCACGACGCTCTGGACCAGCCTTTCCGATGAGGAACGGCGGGCCTCGCAGGCGCTCGCGGAGACGTGTGCAGCGGGTCTCCACCTCGCATGGGCGACGCAGGGGGCTGCGTCCCTTCAGCGCATGGTCCGTGAAGCCCCCGGCGGCGCGGCGGCGGCCGCATCCGCACTCGGCGCGCTGCACCGGCGACACGTGGCGCTGCGCGTCGCGAAGCTGGCCGGCTCGGTGGCCGCGAGGTTCGAAACGCTGCTCGCGTGGCTCTGGCCCCCGCAGCTCCGCCGGAGCCCGCTCCGATTCCTCGGACACCTCGCGACTCGCACCGCGCAGTTCGCACGGAGGATCCTCCGCCGCACGCATGCCCAGCAGGGGCTCGTGTCCATCCGGGCGGATGAACGGGCGCTCGCAATGAACGACGAGGAGCTTCTGGACCTCGCCCGCGCGGTAATCGGCTCGGGATCGACGATGTGGCTTCGCGCGCGCGGCCGCAGCATGGGGCCCACCATTCCGGACGGCGCAATGGTGCTCCTCGCCCCGATCGAGCGCCCGCTCGATCGGGGCGACGTCGTGCTCGCGGCGTTCCCGGACGGGAAGGCCGTCATGCATCGCGTCCACCGCGTCGCGGGCGCGTCCGTCGTGCTGCAGGGCGACGCGATGGTCGCACCCGACCGACCGGTCGACCGAGCCGCAGTGGTCGGACGGGTCGAGCTGGTCCGCCTCTACGACCATGCTCGCCCACCGCGG
>DATAIN010000595.1:0-3755 GCA_036262635.1 Gemmatimonadaceae bacterium
GATCTGCTACCTGAATCATGACTCCTATCGCGTGAAGAGCGAAGGCCTTGCGCCGGAAGGCCGCCGCGCTTTCTCGGTCGAGCTGCAGCGCGGCCCCATCGCCCGCACTTCGACGTTCACGATCGTGCGAGGCCCGGCCGAGCGCTACTACGTCGAGCAGGTCGCCCTCGAGCCCCTCGCCGACCTCTGCGCCGGCGGTCCGCCCGCCGCCAAGAGCCGCCCCTGATGGAACGCGTCGAGCGTCCGAGGCATTAGTACTCGGACAGCTCGACCAGCACGCCGCCCGTGGCGCTCGGGTGGAGGAACGCGATACGTTTCCCCTCCGCGCCGATGCGTGGCTTCTCGTCGATGAGACGGAGTCCCACGGCGCGACAGCGGTCGAGGGCACCGTCGAGGTCGTCCACGGCGAAGCAGACATGATGGATCCCCGGCCCGCGTCTGGCGACGAACTTGCCGATCGGCGAATCCGGGGATGCCGCCTCGAGAAGCTCGACGAGCGACTCGCCGGCGGCGAGGCCCGCGATGCGGGCACCATCGGCGTCGTCGAGGGGGACCTCGGGCATGCCGAGCACATCGCGATACAGTGGGAGGAGGGACTTCAACGACTCCACCGCGATCCCGATGTGCGCGATGCGGGTGCCGCGGCGTGGTGAATCCGGCATGAGCTTCGCTCCAGAGTTAGGCAGAGGGGCGCTGCAAACTTAATCGGCCCGGAAGGGCAGGGCAGAGGAGAAAGACGATGGCGAACACGGTTGCGGTGACGGACGCGAACTTCGAGAGCGAGGTCGAGAAGCACGACAAGCTCGTGGTGGTGGATTTCTGGGCGACGTGGTGTGGCCCGTGCCGCCAGATCGCGCCCTCGCTCGAGCAGCTCGCGCAGGAGTACCAGGACAAGGTCAAGGTGACGAAGCTCGACGTCGACCAGAACCAGCAGTCGGCGATGCGCTTCAACGTTCGCTCGATTCCGATGCTCCTGTTCTTCAAGGGAGGAAAGGTGGTCGACCAGATCATCGGCGCTCATCCGAAGGCGAGCATCGAGGCCAAGTTCAAGCAGCACGCGGCGTAAGCAGCTCGTCGGAGCGCTCGCCGAGCGAGCGCGACCTGTTGCGGGACCGCGGGGCGAGTCACATTTTGTTCGGGCCCGGAGTGGCGTGCGCCGCTCCGGGCCCGTTCGTTCCCCCTGCCCCCACGGATGCCTCTGAGTCTGGCCGGACTGCGGTTCCCGCACGAGCGGGTCTTCCTGCCGCGGACCAAGCTCGCCTACGTCCACCTGCGAAACCTGCTGACCGACGCCAAGCGTGAGCGGGCGGCGCGGGTCTTCGGCTACGTGGCGATCTGGCTGCCCGAGGAGCTGGTCCTGCTCTACCTGCAGGAGGGCGAGCTCGTGAACGCGACGACCCTCGATCCGGACGGCGCGTCGGTCATTCCCATCGCCGACGCGATCGACAAGGTCCCGCCGGAGCCCGAGTACGGGGAGATCTGCTTCCACGAGGCGGACGACGAGCAGCTCGCGTGCATGCACTACTCGCACGTCACCGGCGAGGAACCCTGGCCGGACGAGCTGAACCCGCTCGACCCGGACTCGCTCTTTCCGTATCTCCTCGCGACCACCTTCGACGGGACACTCGAGATCACGCTCGACGGGAACGTCAACTATCTGATCGTGCGCGACGGGCTGGTCGAGCGCGCATTCTGCTCGAGCGTGCATTTCGGCGAGCTCGATGAGAAGATCGAGGCGCTCTTCCGGCCCGACAGCCGCACCGCGCGAATGGGGGTCAGGCGCTTTCCGGTTCCACCTCCAGTGCCGCGACAGGCACCGCCCGCGCTCATCCACGCGTATCGCGAGCTGGTCAACGACCTGGTGCGGGAGCTCGTTCAGGAAGGAAAGGAGAGCGCCCCCGTCATCGCCGAGCTGGCGCGGCAATCGCTGGTCGCGACGCATGCTCCCCTGAGCTCGTTCACGACCATGGACCGGCTCGTCCACGACCCGGTCGCCGGCGTCGAGGAGCTGACGGACGCGGTGGGCGCGTGGATCACGGAGGTGCTGTGGGCGGCGGCGGACATGGAGGGCGGGCCGGAGCGGCTGATCAGGCAGCTCACCCACGAGCGGCGTCACATGTTCCAGAGCGCGGGGCTGTTCGAGCGGCTCCCCTGGCAGATGTGACGCACGCGCCGGGCGCGGGCGGAGTGCTCTACGTCGTGAGCACGCCGATCGGCAATCTCGGCGACATGACGCTGCGCGCGATCGAGACGCTGAAGAGCGTCGCGGTCATCCTCGCCGAGGACACCCGCCACTCGAGGAAGCTCCTCGACCACTTCGACATCGGCACGCCTCTGCTCGCCTATCACGAGCACAACGAGGCGAAATCGACCCCCGCGCTCGTCGCGCGGCTCGGGCGAGGCGAGTCGATGGCGATCATCACCGACGCCGGCACGCCTCTGCTCTCCGACCCGGGATCGCGGCTCGTCTCGGCGGCGATCGACGCGGGGGTCCGCATCGTGCCGATCCCTGGAGCGTCCGCGCTGCTCGCCGCGCTGGTGACCGCGGGACTCCCCGCCGAGCGGTTCACCTTCTTCGGCTTCCTCGAGCGCAAGGGGAAGGATCGCGAGCGGGAGATCGGCGAGCTGCGACGGCTCCCGCACACCGCCGTTCTGTACGAGTCCCCGAATCGTCTGGCCGCGACGCTCGTCGAATTGACGGAGTCCGGACTCGCGGAGCGGCGCGCGGTGGTGGGACGGGAACTCACCAAGCAGTTCGAGGAGCTCACCCGGGGAACGGTGGCGGAGCTCGCGCGGTACTACGAGAATGTGCCGCCGCGGGGGGAGGTCGTGGTCGTGATCGAGAGTGCAGGGGAGACGAGCCTTGGAGAGGACGCGTTCCGTGCGCGCGCCCGCGAGCTGCGTGCGTCCGGCGCCTCGGCGCGGGACGTGGTCGCGGCGCTGATGGACGAGATGGGGGCGCCGCGCAACCTCGCCTACAAGCTCGCACACGAGGGATGACGGTGCTTCGCGCGCTCGGCGTGCTCGCCGCCGCCTCGCTCCTCGCCGCGCCCGCGCCGACGCTCACCATCGCGCGGCTGCAGTACGAGGGCGGGGGCGACTGGTACGCGAACCCTTCGAGCATTCCGAACCTCCTCGCCGCGATCGCCGAGCGGACGACGCTGCGCGTCTCGCGCGAGGAGGCGCGCGTCACCCCGCTCGACGACCGGCTCGCGGACTATCCCTTCCTCCACGCCACGGGGCATGGGACGATCCGCTTCTCGGACGCCGAAGCGGCGCGGCTGCGCGAGTACCTGCTCGGCGGCGGCTTTCTCCACGTGGACGACAACTACGGCCTCGACGCGAGCTTCCGCGAGGCGGTGAAGAAGATCTTTCCCGATCGCGAGCTCGTCGACGTGCCGCGCTCGCATCCGATCTATCACATCGTCTACGACCTGCCGGAGGGGATTCCGAAGATCCACGAGCACGATGGAAAGCCCGCCCGCGGGCTCGGCATCTTCGTCGGCGATCGCCTCGTGCTGTATTACAGCTACGAAAGCGACCTGGGGAACGGCTGGGAGGATCCGGCGACGTACAACGACCCGCCGGCGCTGCACGAGGCCGCGCTGCGCATGGGCGTCAACCTGTTCGTCTACGCCGTGACGAGCCGGCCCGACGTCGCGCCGCGGCGCACCGCGACCCGATGAAGGCGGAGACGGTCGTCGGCGGCGAGCGCGCGGCGGCGCGCGCCCTCACGTTAGGCGCGGGCGCGTTCC
>DATAIN010000596.1:0-10825 GCA_036262635.1 Gemmatimonadaceae bacterium
AAGCCCGTGCCACCCTCCTCCTGGTTGCTCCCGTCCTGATCGCTCCGGCTGAAGTAGCTGTTCGCCGAGAGCGACCACTGGTCGTTGATGCGGTGATCGAGGTTGATGCGGCCGTTCACCCGGTCGTAGCCCTTGAGCCCCATGATCGAGCCGCGCTGCTGAGTGTAGCCGCCGCTGGTCCGGAACGTCGTCTGGCCGTAGCGACCGGCGACCGAGATGTCGTTGATCGACACCGGCTTCGGATCGACGAGCTGCTGCACGGCGTCATACGTCTTCCCGGGATAGTACCCGGCGACGAAGGCGCGGCGGAGAATGTCGCCCGTCGTCACCGCGCCCGGATCGACCGGGAACGACGGCGGGCCGAGCGCGAAATCGCCCGGGGAGTTGTTGATGCGCGCCTGCTCCTGCAGGTAGTTGATCGTCCGGGTGCAGACGCTGTTCGTCCCGTACGAGTCGAGCACGCAGAAGCGCGTCCCCGTCTCGTCGAGCAGGAAGGGCATGTTCCGCGCGATGCCGAAGTTGCCCTCGATGTCGTTGAGGCCATACTCGGCGCGCGCCGTCGTGCTGATGCCGTCGCTTCCCGCGCGGCCTTTCTTCGTCGTGATCTGGATGACGCCGGCCGCGGCGCGCGAGCCGTAGAGCGAGGATGCCGCCGCGCCCTTCACCACCTCGACGCTCTCGATGTCCGCCGGATTGATGTCGGCGATGCTCGAGCCGAGGATGATGCCGTCGACGATGTAGAGCGGCTCCTGGCCGCGGCCCTGGCCGTTGATCGACGTCGGGCCGCGGAGGATCACGCTTGGCGCGGTACCGGGGCGGCCGCTCGTCGCGGCGATGTTCGCGCCGGGTACCTTCCCCTGCA
Organism: Gemmatimonadaceae bacterium; assembly: GCA_036262635.1. Lineage (GTDB taxonomy): Bacteria > Gemmatimonadota > Gemmatimonadetes > Gemmatimonadales > Gemmatimonadaceae > JABFXC01. The sequence goes on from DATAIN010000596.1 coordinate 863, forward strand.
GCTGGCTGAGGGGATTCACCGCCTGCACCGGCATGTCCGCCGAATCGACGCGCGCGACGGTGAACGGCACCTTCTGTCGCTCGGTCTCACCCGTCACGCCCGTGACGACGACCTCGGAGAGGCGCGTCGGGTCGACGACGAGGGTGAAGTCCTGCGACTGCGCACCGGCGCGAAGCGTGATCGTGCGCGCCTGCGCCTGGTAGCCGATGAATCGCGCGCGGAGCGTGACGGTCTGCCCGTTCACGCGCCCCGCGGGAATGAGGAGCGTGTATCGGCCGGCCTCGTTCACGAGGACGCCCGCATTCAGCTCCGTGATGGCGACGGTCGCGCCGGCGAGCGGTCGCCCGCCCTCCGCCGTGACCTGGCCGCTGATGACCGCCGAGCCCTCCTGGGCACGCGCCGTGGTCGCGACGAACATCGCGAGCCCTCCGGCGGCGAGCAGTCTGACGAATGTGTACTTCGACATCGCGTTCCCCCCACCTGGTGTGGTTGTAATGCTGCGTTCGATCTCAGTGCGTGCGATGACGAGGCGCGCTCCTGGCGCGCGGCGGGGTCAAGCGGACGATCGATGATTCATGCTCTGCTCCTCCTCCCGGCACGGATGGACGCGACCGGCGAGCGCACCGGGTTCGGCGCGGTCGTCGGGACTTGAAACCATCGGTTGGGCCGCGGTGTCGAAGCCGGAAACAGGGATTCGCACGCGACCAGAAAACGACAGCGAGCTTCCGCTCGCGGTGACTCAGGAGTGAAGCGAGGCGGCGCGGAGTCGCGCCGAACATCGATTTGGATCGTGGTGGTAGCGGACGCGATTTTTCGCGAGCTCTGCTACCAATGGGCGAGGTTACCCAAGCGTCACCTCGCTGTCAAGAACCGGTAAGGAACTCGTAAGGTGAACGGCAGCGCTCGGGGGGCGAGCGCCGCTCCGGACCGTTCAGCGCCCTCCGGGTGGGTTGAAGCGGAAGCGCATCTGGACGATCTGCCGGGTCGGTCGACCCGCCCTCACCGCCGGGAAGAAGCCCGCGCTCTCGACCGCGGCGTACACCGCGTGCGAAAACAGAAGATGCGGTGAGCTGACCACGCTGAACGTCTGGGGCTCGACCCGCCCCATCGTGTCGACGACGAACTCGGCGACCACGAGGCCGCCGACTCCAACCGAGAAGAGGTCGGGCGGATACGCTACCGCCAGCCGCGCCAGATCGGACGGGCGGGCCTCGGTCTCCACCTCGGCCGCGGTGAACACCTCCCCCGCGCTGTGCAGCTGCTCCAGCCGCTCCGCGGCCGACATGATGGGCGCCCGTCGGTCCTCGGTGTCCCGCCCGCGCGACCAGAGGAGGATCGTCCCGCAGCGAGACTCGTCCCCCGTGCTCTGATAGCGGCCGGGCGCGCCCGAGGCGGTCATGTAGATCTCGATTCCCTCGAGCGACGTCGGCGCGAAGGTGTTGAGCTCCACCTCACCGGCCGGCATCGAGACCCCGTCGATCCAGACGAGTGGGGCGCAGGCGCGCCCGCGCAGCCGGACGCGCGACCCGCGGTAGATCTCGACTCCCGGTGCGCGGCGCAGGACGTCGGTGAGCTGGCGCGGATTGCCCCGGTCGATGTCGTCGCGCGTGATGAAGTAGCCCTGCGTCCGCGAATAGAGCCGCTCGTAGTAGCCGGCCAGCCGACTGGGGAACTGCCGCCGCCCCTTCACCGCCACCGCCTCGAGCACGGTGGGGCTGAGCCTCAACGCGAAGCGCACCACGGTTCCAGCCTCGGCCACCGAAACACGCAGCGTCTCCGGACGGAAGCCGAGGCGGCGCGCCTCGAGCAGCACCTCGCCGGGGGCGAGCCCGACGACGCGGAACTCGCCGCGCTCGTCCGACCGCGCCGCGGCGTTGGTGCCTAACGCTCCGACGGTCGCGCCGGCGAGCGGGTTGCCCATGCTGTCGGTGACCACGCCGGCGACGAAGCCGGCCGGCGACTGTGCCGCCGCGCGCGTCGTGCCCGTGACGGCGGCGACGCACGCCAGACCGAGCGCGCGGATGAGCGTTGGGGACACGGGACACCTTCCATGGGCGCGGCGCCCGCCGACTAGCGGCGCGGTGCGCTTCCCGTTTCCACGATGCAAGCGGTGACGCGAACGCGCCACCCCCGGGGCTAGTTCAGCGCCGCGGCTCCGAGCACCCAGGCGGCCATGACGAAGCCGATCCCCACCTTCATCGCCGCCGCCGCGACGCGGCCGAGAAACGCCCCCGTCGCGACCTTCGTCGCCGGACCGGCGCGTGTGCCCCCGGCCACCTCGAACAGGAAGGCTCCGGCGAACGCACCGAGAAAGGCGCCGATCATCGAGCCGACGAAGGGGACGGGAAAGGGAATCCCCATGATCGCGCCGGCCGTCCCGCCGATGATCGCTCCCCAGCTTCCGCGCTTCGAGCCGCCGAAGCGCCGCGCGACCCTGCCGGTGAGCATGAACTCGAGCACCTCCCCGACGATCGCGAGCACGCCGATGATGACGATCGACACCCAGCCGATGCTCTCGTGCGTCATCGCCGCATAGGCGACCGCCACGCCGAGGATGAGCCACGTCCCCGGCAGTCCGAGCGGGATGAGCAGGATGCAGCAGAAGAGCAGGAACGCGAGCAGAAGAATGCCCATCGATGTCTCCGTGAGATGGCGACCCGAGCCTCGCGGACTCTACGCCCGTCCGGGCGAGGTGTTTCGCTCAGGCGATCTCGCGCACCGCCTGCGCGAGGAGGCGCGCCATCTCGTTGATGCCGGTGCCGAGCACCCGCTCGGCCCTGTCGGCGGGACGGTGGATCCGCGCCAGCGTCGCGAGGGTGCCGCGGCTCAAGGTCACCGCGCTCCAGCCAGCGTTCGCAAGCGCCACGCCGTCGGTGAGCAGCCCGGGGATGGTGCGTCGCTCGCTCACGCGCAGCCCGAGCGCGGCGGCCGCGTGCGCGACGCCGATGCGCGGCCGCGCGGCGAGGCCGTGACGCATGCAGATGATCTTCCCGGCATCGTCCACGCCGTCGATGTTGATCGCCGACGCGGGGCGGCGCTCGCTCGCGAACGCCTGCGCCCCCGCCATTCCCAGCTCCTCGGCGCTCGTCAGCAGCACGCCGATCGGCAGCTCGCGCGGCAACCGCTCGACCGCGAGCAGCACCGTCGCCACTCCGGACCCGTCGTCCACCGCGCCCGCCGAGCTCTCGCCGACGACGCTGCCGAGGATCGGAATCGTCGCGATGCACCCGCCGACGGTGAGCGCGCGCCACACCTCGTGCGGTGTGGTCCAGCCGAGCATGCCGCGGATCGCCAGCGCGGCGATCGCGACGATCGCTACCGACGCGATCACGATCCCGCCGACGCGAAGCAGCATCGGCACCGGCTGCGACTTGCTGTCGAGATGCGCGACGATCCAGGCGCGCGGCGTCCCGCGCGTCGCGACGAGATTCACGCTCCACGCGCGGGCCAGGGGCAGCGTCGTCACCCGGCGCGCCAGCGCGCTGCCGCCGAGGACGAGCAGGCCGATCCCCATCAGCACGATCCCCAGCGCGCTCGGCATCCGGCCCGCCATCCCCATCCATCCCGCGCCGGCGATGGTCGCGGCGGCGAGCAGCCCGCCGAGCGGCGTCGCCCAGCAGCCGGGGACGCGCGAGTACGCGAACGATTCCTCGCTCACGGTGAACCCCGCCGCGGCGAGACGCTCGGCGCAGAGGGCGCGCACCCGCGCCTCCTCGTCCCCTCCCGCGGGCCGGGGTGCCGCGGCGATGTCGGCGAGCAGGCTGGCAGCGGTCGCCCCGGCCGCCTCGCCCGACGGGCGCGCGTTAGGCAGCGAGCCGCGGGTCGGCACGGCGGAGCAGCTCGGCGACGCGTGCCGCGTCAGTGCTCGAGAGGGGGAGCAGGGGCGAGCGCACCGTTCCCCCGCGCAGCCCCACCTGGTCGAGCGCCGACTTGATCCCGGCCACGCCGAGGCCGTTCACGATCTGCGCGGCGAGCGGCGTGAGCTGATCCTGGCAGCGGCGCGCCGTCGCGGCGTCACCGCGCCCGCTCCCCACCGCGCACTCGTACACCTTCGTCGCGATCGGCGCCGCGAACAGCGAGACGGCGAGGATCCCCCCTCGCGCGCCCCGCTGGAGCGCGGGATGGAAGGTCGTGCCGCTCCCCGTGAGCACGGTGAACGAGTCGGACTGCGCGAGGTCGATGTACTTGCCGAGCACCTCGAGGTCGCCCGAGCTGTCCTTCAGCCCGATGATGTTCTCGTGCTTGGCGAGCTCCGCGACCATCGCCGGCTCGAGGGTGAGATGCGCGTACTTCGGGATGTTGTAGAGGACGACGGGGAGCGGGCTCTCGTCGGCGACGCGGCGGAAGTGGCCGAGCAGCGCGTCACGCGTCATCGCCCCGAGGTAGTAGTGCGGCGCGATGACGAGGGCCGCGTCGGCGCCACGGCGCGCCGCCTCGCGCGCGCGCTTCACGACGAGCCGCGTCGACTCGCCCCCGCAGCCGGCCACCAGCCAGCGCTCCTTCGGCACCGCCTCGCGCGCCCAGGCGACGAGATCACCGCGCTCCTCCTCGTCGAGCAGCGCCGCTTCTCCGGACGAGCCGCAGACGACGATGCCGTGGACCCCGTCCGCCAGATGCTGGCGGACGTTGGTGAGGAACGCGTCACGATCGAGCGTCTCGTCCGGCCGGAAGGTCGTGACGACGGGGCTGAGGACACCGCCTAACGGTCGCGCCGCGGGACGCTCGCTCATGGAGTCTACAGGTTGAGGAAGTCGATGCCCGACCCGAAGCCTTCGTTGGACTCGGCGGCCGGCGTTGCCGTTGCCGTCGCCGGCGCCACGCCCGGCGCCGCCGGCCGCTTCGCCATCCCGCCGAACGTCCGCATCTGCAGCTCGAAGTCGCTCGGCTTCGACGCGTTCGCGTGCGCCACCTCGTACGACACGTCGCCCGACGTCACGAGGTCGGCGAGATGCTGGTCGAAGGTCTGCATCCCGTACTGCTCGCGCCCCTCGGCCATGTAGTCGCGGATCTCGCTCAGGTTGCCACCATCGATGATCAGGTCGCGGATCGTCGGCGTCACGACGAGGATCTCCGCCGCCGCGACCCGTCCCTTCCCGTCCGCGCGGGGCAGCAGCCGCTGCGAGATCACCGCGTGCAGCGACTCGGCGAGCCGGATCCGGACCACCGCCTGCTCCTGCGGCGGGAACATCGCCATGATGCGCATGATCGTCGAGATCGCGTCGGGCGTGTGCAGCGTCGAGATGAGCAGGTGCCCCGTCTCCGCCGCCTTGATCGCCGTGTCGATCGTCTCCGCGTCGCGCATCTCGCCGATCAGGATCACGTCCGGATCCTGCCGCAGCGCGGCGCGCAGCCCCATCTTGAAGCTCTCCGTGTCCTGGCCGATCTCGCGCTGCGTGAGCGACGACTTGATGTCGCGATGCAGGAACTCGATCGGGTTCTCGAGCGTGATGATGTGCCGGTTCTCGTTCGTGTTGATGAAGTTCACGAGCGCCGCCATCGTCGTGCTCTTCCCCGATCCCGTCACTCCGGTGACGAGAACCATCCCGCGCTCGGCCTCGGCGATCTTCGTCAGGGTCTTCGGCAGCCGGAGGGCCTCGACGGATGGAACGTCGAACGGGATGACGCGCATCACGATCGCGAAGCTCCCCCGCTGCCGGAGGATGTTCACGCGGAAGCGGCCGATCCCCTGCGCCCCCCAGCCGCAGTCGTAGTCGGTGATCGTGTCGATCCGCTTGCGATCCTCCTCGTTACGGATCAGGTCGAGCGCGATCGCCCGCGTCTGCTCGGGCGTGAGCGCCTGACGCGTGAGCGGCACGAGCTCGCCGTTGATCCGCGCCCGGAAGACGTCGCCCGCCTTGATGTGGATGTCCGACGCGCCGCGGTCGACCGCGGCCTTGATGATTCGCTGCATCTATCTCCGTCTGCTGCCGTGCCGTCTAGTAACCCGCGCGCTTGTCGACGAGGTTGCGGAGGGGCCGCCCCTCGGCGAAGCGCGTCCAGTTGTCGATGAAGAGGTCGAGCTGCCGCCCCCAGTAGCGAAGCGGTGAAACGCCGGAAACGTGCGGCGTGATGAGCACGTTCCGAAGCTGCCAGAGGCGGCTCGACGACGCCAGTGGCTCCTCCCGGAAAACGTCGAGCACCGCGCCGCGGAGCCGTCCCGCCTCCAGAGCATCGGCCAGTGCCTCCTCATCCAGAAGTGATCCACGTCCCACATTGACCACGATCGCGTCCGTCCGCAGCCGCTCGATCCGGTTGCGATCGAGCAGCTCCTTCGTCTCGGCGGTCGACGGCGTCGCGAGCACGACTACCTGCGCATCCGCCAGCTCGCGGTCGAGCGCCCCGGGGCCGACGACCCGCTCGAACCCCTCCGGCGTGCCGCGCTCCGGCCGGCGGCGCACCCCGACGCAGCGCGCGCCTAACGCCGTCAGCGCCCGGGCGATCGCCGAGCCGAGCCCTCCCGCGCCGATCACGAGGACGTCGCAGTCCGCCGCTTCGCGGACCGACGAGTCGTCGCCGACGAAGGGCGCCTTGTCCCAGCGCGACTCGCGCTGCAGGGCGACGGCGATGTCGAAGCCGCGCAGGAAGTGCAGCACGCCTCCGAGCACGTGCTGCGCGATGGGGCTCCCGTAGATCCCCGCGGAGTTCGTGAGCGCGACGTCGCTCGCGACCATCTCCGGAAAGAGCGCGGCGCCGACCCCCGCCGCCGCCGAGTGCACCCAGCGCAGCTTTCGTCCCGCCTCGAAGACGGGCTTCGACAGACCGAAGCCGAAGTAGGCCTCGGCGTCGGCCACCGCGGCGAGCGTCTCCGCGCTCGGCGGACGTCCGCCGTCGCCGTCGGAGACGGTCGGCGCGCTGATGAAGTGCACGCGCCAGCCGGGCGGCGCCGCATCGCTGATGCGCGCGCGCCCCTCTTCGGGGAGCGACCAGTTGCGCGACGTCGCTGCGAGATCGACGACGAGGAGATGCGGCACGATCGGCGGTGCGGAGACCGCGAGCTAGTCGAACTGCGCGCTGAGGACGTCGCTGCGTCGCATGAGCGCCGCGGAGATGATGTCGTACTGCCGCGCGGGGCCCATCAGCTTCAGCTCGTAGGTGCGGTCGTCGGTATGCTCGTACACGGTCTTCTGCAGCACCTGGATCCCCGCGGAGTTGAAGATCTGTTCGAGCTCGTCGAAGGGAGTGCGCGGCAGGACACGCAGCGTCCCGCCGATGACGCGCCTCGTCTGCAGCAGCCGCTTCTCGACCCGCCCCAGCCCCCACAGCACCGTCGCGACGAGCAGGGTCGCGCCGAGCGCCTCGAGATAGCTACCGCTGCCGATGGTGAGCCCGATCGCCGCGACCACCCAGATCGTCGCCGCGGTCGTGAGCCCGACGACCGTTCCGCGCGCCTGGAGGATGGTTCCCGCGCCGAGGAAGCCGATGCCGGAGACCACCTGCGCCGCGAGGCGCGCCGGATCGCCGACGCGGGCGCCCGTCTCGGTGATTCCAATACGCACCGAGAGGTCCATCAGCATCGCCGATCCGACGCAGATCAGGATGTTCGTGCGCAGTCCCGCGGGCTTGCCGGAGAGCTCGCGCTCGAGCCCCACCGTGCCTCCGAGCAGCACGGCGAGGGCGAGCTTGGCGAGCAGGTCGAGCCGGAGAACGCTGATGACGAGTCCGGCGGTCGGGAGATCGGCGGCGCTGCTGAGTATCACGAGGGGGCTCGAGGCCGTGGTGCGCTCCTCCCCCGCGAGGCGCTACTGCCGCTCGCTACGAGTTTCCCAGATCGCGGACTTCGTCGGGCGAGGTCTGCGGCGACGAGTCGCCATAGGCCATGCTCCGCGCCTGCTCCTCGAGCTGGGAGATCGTCGCCTCGTCGGGCTCGGTGGGGGTGGCGAACTGGCGGAAGACGGTGCTCCCGCACTTTTCACACTTTATAGACGACGGAACGCTCTTATCGAAAAACTGCTCGCTCCCGCAGGTGATGCACACCATGGTGACGATCCCGCGGGGTCCACTCGATGAGGCCATGCCCGGCTCCGGTTGGGGTCTCCGGTGAGTCAGGCAAGTCCCATGCGCTCCCGGACGTGGCCCATCGTCTCGCGCGCGATCGCGCGGCACTTCGCGGCGCCGCTGGCCAGGGCGTCGTCGACGATCTCGGGGTGCGCCGCGATCTCCGCGGCGCGCCGGCGGATGGGGGTCAGCTCCACCTCCATCGACTCGTGCAGCACCTTCTTGCAGTCGATGCACCCCCACCCCGCCGTCCGGCAGTTCACGGCGACCTTCTCCACCGTCTCGGCGGGACTGAACGCCTTGTGGAGGTGGTAGATGTTGCAGACCTCGGGCGTCCCCGGGTCGGTGCGCCGCTGCCGCGCGGGATCGGTGGCCGCCGGGCGCAGCTTCGCCCACACCTGCTCGCTCGTCTCGAGCAGCCCGATGTAGTTGTTCATCGACTTCGACATCTTCGCCTGGCCGTCCAGCCCCATGATGCGCCGGGCGGGGGTGAGCATCGGCTGCGGCTCGGGGAAGTAGCCCTCACCGCCCGCGAACTGCGTGTTCCAGCGGCGCGCGATGACGCGCGACAGCTCGAGGTGCTGCACCTGGTCCTCGCCGACGGGGACGAGGTCGGCGCGATAGAGCATGATGTCCGCCGCCTGCAGCACCGGATAGGTCAGCAGCCCCGCGGAGACGCTCTCCTGCCGCTGCGACTTGTCCTTGAACTGCGTCTGCCGCTCGAGCTCACCGAGAGGGGCGACGCTATTGAAGATCCACGCCAGCTCGGTATGTTCCGGCACGGCTGACTGCAGGAAGAGCGAGGCCTTCGCGGGGTCGATCCCGGCCGCGAGGAGCGACGCGGACATCTCGCGGCGCCGGCGGCGCAGCAGCTCGGGCTCGTAGGCGACCGTGATCGCGTGGTAGTCGACGACGCAGAAGATCGACTCGTAGCGCTCCTGCAGCTCCACCCAGTTCCTGATCGCGCCGAGGTAGTTGCCGATGTGCAGCTCACCGGACGGCTGAATCCCGCTGAAAATCCGTGGCATCACGCGAACATAGAGAGGGGCCGATTCGGGGGCAACCCGCGCGTGGTGCACGCACGACACCCGATCCCGATAACGCGCGGTTGCTCGATGCCGCGGTGCACGCGGCGCGGAGGGCGGCGGAAGTGATCCGCGCCAACGAGGGCGGGCTCGCCGCGGCGAGCTGGGAGGAGAAGAGTCCCTCCGACTTCGTCTCCTTCGTCGATCGCGGCGCCGAACTGCGGATCGCCGAGGCGCTCGCCTCGCTGGTCCCCGAGGCGCGACTGCTCGCCGAGGAGGCGACTCCGGATGTCGAATCGCTCACGCGCGGCATCGTCTTCGTCGCCGATCCGCTCGACGGGACGACGAACTTCCTCCACGGCTTCCCCGCCTACGCGGTGTCGATCGCGGCACTGGTCGACGGGGAGCTGCGCGCCGCCGCGGTGCTCGACGTCCCGCGCGACGAGCTGTTCACCGCGATCGCGGGTGAGGGCGCGTGGTGCGAGGGCGCTCCGATCGCCGTCTCGACGACGACGATTCCGGCGCGCGCGCTCATCGGGACCGGCTTTCCCTTCAAGCATCATCACCTGATCGACCCGTACGTCGAGCGACTCCCGCCGATCATGGCGGGGACGGCGGGGATCCGGCGCGCCGGCGCCGCCGCGCTCGACCTCGCCGCCGTGGCGTGCGGCCGCTTCGACGCCTTCTGGGAGCTGCAGCTCGCGCCGTGGGACATGGCGGCGGGGCTGCTGCTCATCCGCGAGGCGGGCGGCGTCGTCACCGGGCTCCGCGGCGAGACCGCCGTCGTCGCGCACGGCGGCCTCGTCGCCGGCAATCCCGCGATGCACGCCTGGCTGCTCGACATCGTCGGGCATCGCACCGCGTCAACTACGACCGCCACTCCAATCGCTCCGTCATGAAGCTCGTCGAATGCGTCCCGAATTTCTCCGAAGGCCGCAGACCG